>JBBSTP010000072.1:0-9789 GCA_038235795.1 Lysobacterales bacterium
AGCGTCGCACTGCCCACGTCGGTTGCGAATTTCGCCATCGCGCCGACGTAGATGCCGGCATTCGCCGCATCCACCGGATTCATGACCGCGCGCGGACCACCATTGAGCGTGTGAGCCTGCAGTGCCTCGGCGCGACGGGTCACGCCGTCGACACGGTAGATCGCCTGCGTCACCGCCATCTCCAGGCCTGGGCCAGAAGTGGCCACGACCCCGCCCTTGCTGGCCAGCACGTCATCGTTGGGTGTCATGCCTGCGCGCAGGCCGTCGATGTCAGTGAATTCGAATCCGGGCAGTGCAAGCACTTCGGCCAGTGCGCGCAGCACGCGCCAACCGGGACGAGCCTGGCCCGGCGGCTTGCCGGCTGCGCTGGTGCGCTGGTCGACGCCGTCCAGGTTGGTCAGGGTCGCCTCGATTTCCGGCAACGCGGCAATCGGCAGGATCACATCGGCCACCGCACGCGTCGACGTGCAGGCGAACTGGCTGAACGCCACCACCTGCGCGTCGCCGAGTGCCTTCAGCGCCGAACGCTGATCGGCGAAATCCAGTCCCGGTTCAATGCCATGTATCAAATAGGCTGATCGCGGCTCGCGCAGCATCGACTGTGCATCCCGCGACGCCGGTAGCACGCCATGCCGCGACAGCCCCAGTGCATTCGCGCCCTGCGGGATGCGGCAAATCCTGGCGCCGGTCCTGGTTGCGAACGCGTCGCTCGCACTGCGGATCGCGGCGGCATACGGGCCGTTCTCGGCAACGCCACCGACGATCAATGCCACATGCGCTGCATCGCCAAGGTCGACATTGGCAAGCGCACCGGCGAGCTGCGACGGCGGCACGATGTGCTTGCTGGCGATGCCGAAGGCGAAATCGAAATCGACCGGATTGACCACATGCACCTGGGCGCCGCGCAGTTGCGCCTTGCGCACGCGTGCATGCAGCAGGGGCACTTCGTGGCGAAGATGGCTGCCGAGGATGATGATGGCATCGGCCTGTTCGATCTCGGCCACGGGCATCGAGAACGGCTGCGAACGCGCGCCATCGGACAGGTCAAGCTGGCCGATGCGATGGTCCAGGTTGCCGGTGCCCAGCGCCTCGGCCAGGCGCGCGAACATGGCGCCCTCCTCGTTCGATGTCGACGGATGCACCAGGATGCCGAGCCCGTCACCTGCGTTGTCGCGCAGGATCTTCGCGACCTTGGCAAGCGCTTCTTCCCAGCTCACTTCACGCCATCCGTCGTCCACGCTGGCGTCGCCATCGCGGATCAACGGTACCGTCGCTCGGTCCAACGCATACAGGCCTTCATGCGCATAGCGGTCGCGGTCCGACAGCCAGCACTCGTTCACTGCTTCATTGTCACGCGGCACGCTGCGCAGGATCTCGCCACGGCGCACGTGATGGAACAGGTTGCTACCGAACGCGTCGTGGTATCCCAGCGAACGCTTGGCGATCAGTTCCCATGGGCGCGCCTTGAAGCGGAAAACCTTGTTGGTCAACGCGCCGACCGGGCACACGTCGATGACGTTGCCGGACAGTTCGGTGGTCAACGGCTTGCCGTCATAGGTGCCGATCTGCAGGTCTTCGCCGCGCTGCATACCGCCCAATTCAAACGTGCCGGCGATGTCGGCGGTGAAGCGGATGCAGCGTGTGCACTGGATGCAGCGGGTCATGTCGGTCGCGACCAGTGGACCCATGTCCTCGTCGGCGACCACGCGCTTTCGCTCGACGAAACGGCTGACCGAGCGCCCGTAGCCCAGCGACAGGTCCTGCAGTTCGCACTCGCCGCCCTGGTCGCAGATCGGGCAGTCCAGCGGATGGTTGATCAGCAAAAATTCCATCACGTTGCGCTGCGCCTTCAGCGCTTTCTCGTTGCGCGTGAACACCTTCAAACCGTCCATGACGGGCGTCGCACAGGCCGGCGCAGGCTTGGGCGCCGCGCGCCCGCCTACTTCGGTATCGACCAGGCACATGCGGCAATTCGCCGCGATCGGCAGCTTCTCGTGATAGCAAAAACGCGGGATCGGGATCCCGGCCCTGTCCGCGGCCTGGATGATCATCGAGCCCTTCGGCGCGGCAAGCTCGACACCGTCGATGAAGACGGTGACGTGGTCAGGCGGCAGGTTCGGGTTGACCGGTTGTGCGCTCACGCCGCCACCTTCTCGGCGGGCACCACGGTTCCGTCGCGCTGGTCATCGACCAGGAAGCGACCGTTGACGATGGCGTATTCGAATTCGTCCCAGTAGTGACGCAACATGCCCTGCACCGGCCACGCCGCGGCCTCGCCAAAGGCGCAGATGGTGTGGCCTTCGATCTGCCCGGCAGCGGCGCGCAGCATGATCAGGTCATCGATCGTGGCCCGCATCTCGACGATACGGGTGAGCATGCGGTACATCCAGCCGGTGCCTTCGCGGCAGGGCGTGCACTGCCCGCAGCTTTCCTTGAAGTAGAAGCGCGAGATGCGCTGGCAGGCACGCACCATGCAGGTCGTTTCGTCCATCACGATGACCGCGCCGGACCCCAAACCCGAGCCCGCCTTCTGCAGGAAGTCGTAATCCATGGTCGCGGCCAGCATGGTCTCCGCCGGCAGCACCGGCATCGACGAGCCACCCGGGATCACCGCCTTGAGTTTGTGCCCGTTGCGCACGCCGCCAGCCATCGCCAGCAGGTCGGAGAACGATGTGCCCAGGCGGACCTCGAAATTGCCCGGGTTGTTGACGTGACCGGATACCGAGAACACTTTCGGGCCACCATTGTTCGGCTTGCCGAGGTTCGCAAACCACTCTGCGCCGTTGCGCACGATGGCGGGGACCGAGGCGTAGGTCTCGGTATTGTTGATCGTTGTCGGCTTGCCGTACAGGCCAAAGTTGGCGGGGAACGGCGGCTTATAGCGCGGCATGCCCTTCTTGCCCTCGATCGACTCCATCATCGCGGTCTCTTCGCCGCAGATATACGCCCCTGCACCAAGCAGGTTATGGATGTCGATGGCGATGCCCGAACCCAGTACGTCCTTGCCCAGCCAACCGTTGGCATAGGCCTCGCGGGTCGCCTCTTCCAGGTGTTCGAACGGTTCGTGATGAAACTCACCGCGCAGGTAGTTGTAGGCGATGCTGCTGCCGGTCGCATAACAAGCGATCGCGATGCCCTCGATCACCGCATGCGGGTTGTAGCGCAGGATGTCGCGGTCCTTGGCGGTGCCTGGCTCGGACTCGTCCGAATTGCATAGGATGTATTTCTCCATCTCGCCCTTGGGCATGAAGCTCCACTTCAGGCCTGTCGGGAAGCCCGCACCACCGCGCCCGCGCAAGCCCGATGCCTTGACCATGTCGATGACGTCGGCCGGCGCGATCTTCTCTTCCAGGATCTTGCGCAGCGCGCTGTATCCACCAGTCTTGAGGTAGTTCTCATACGACCACGGCTTGTCGAAATGCAGCGTGGTGTAGACGACGCTGTGCTCGGTCGGTGCAGGACCGACCGGGCCGTAGCCTTCCGAATTGTGCGAATGACCTGCCATCTCAGCCCTGTCTCACTTGAGTCCGTCGAGCAGCGCGTCTACTTTCGCCGCGTCCAGCTTCTCGTGGTAATGCCCGTTGATCACTACCACCGGCGCGCCACAGCATGCGGCGACGCACTCTTCTTCGCGCTTGAGGTACACGCGGCCATCGGTGGTGGATTCGCCCAGCTTGCAGCCAAGCTTCACTTCGGCGTGCGCGACCAGCTCTTCGGCGCCGTTGAGCCAGCAGCTGATATTGGTGCAGAAAGCGACGTTGTTGCGGCCGACCGGTGCGGTTTCGAACATCGAGTAGAACGTCGCCACTTCGTACGCCCACACCGGCGGCAACTCGAGGTATTTCGCTACTGCCGCAATCAGGACGTCGCTCAACCAACCCCCATTCTGTTCCTGCGCGGCGAACAATCCCTGCAGCACGGCCGAGCGCTTGCGGTCGACCGGGAACTTGGCGAGCCAGAGGTCGATGTGCGCGCGCGTCCGGGCCGACAACGCCTGCATCGGATCGACGTTGCGGCACGCCTCGAAATTACCAGTCGCCCTCATCGGTCAATCTCACCAAAGACGAGGTCGTACGTGCCGATCATGGCAACGACGTCCGCCAGCATGTGGCCCCTCACGAACTCGTCCATGGACGACAGGTGGATGAAGCCCGGCGCGCGCAAATGGCAGCGGAACGGCTTGTTGGCACCGTCGCTGACCATGTAGCAACCGAACTCGCCCTTGGGCGCCTCCACTGCGGCGTAGGTCTCGCCGGCCGGCACGCAATAGCCTTCGGAGAACAGCTTGAAGTGGTGGATCATCGCTTCCATGTCGTCCTTCATCGCTTCACGCGACGGTGGCGCCACTTTGTAGTTGTTCAGCATCACCAGGCCTGGATTGACCTGCAGCCACGCCACGCATTGCTTGATGATGCGGGTGGACTCACGCATCTCGGCGACACGCACCAGGTAACGGTCGTAGCAATCGCCATTGACGCCGACCGGGATATCGAAATCGACTTCGGCGTACTTCGCGTACGGCTGCTTCTTGCGCAGGTCCCAGGCCACGCCGGAACCGCGGATCATCGGCCCGCTCATGCCCCAGGCCTTTGCCTGGTCCGGGCTGATCACGCCGATGCCGACGGTGCGCTGCTTCCAGATGCGGTTGTCGGTGAGCAGGGTCTCGTACTCATCGACGCGATCGGGGAAGTCCTCGCAGAAGTGCTCGAGGTAATCCAACAAGGAGCCTTCGCGCCAACTGTTGAAGCGCTTGAGCTTGGCACCGTTGTGCCAGGGCGACTCCTTGTACTTCGGCATACGGTCCGGCAGGTCCCGGTAGACGCCACCTGGACGGTAGTAGGTGGCATGCATGCGCGCGCCGCTGACCGCCTCGTAGCAGTCCATCAGTTCCTCGCGCTCGCGGAACGCGTACAGGAACACCGCCATTGCGCCAAGATCGAGCGCGTTCGAGCCGATCCACATCAGGTGGTTCAGGATGCGGGTGATTTCGTCGAACATGGTGCGGATCCACTGCGCGCGTTCCGGCGCCTCCACACCCAGCAGGGTCTCGATGGCACGCACGTACGCATGTTCGTTGCACATCATCGACACGTAGTCCAGGCGGTCCATGTAGCCGATCGACTGGTTGAAGGGCTTGGACTCGGCCAGCTTTTCCGTGCCGCGATGCAACAGCCCGATATGCGGGTCGGCGCGGCGCACGACTTCGCCGTCCATTTCCAGGATCAGACGAAGCACGCCGTGCGCGGCCGGATGCTGGGGGCCGAAGTTGAACGTGTAGTTGCGAATTTCTTGTTGAGGAAACTCGAGGTCCGTAACCGCCAGCCCCGCTCCAAGCGGATCGCTGGCGAGAATCATGCTGCTGGTGGGCGTGCTGTCATGGAGATGCGTGCTCATCGGCGCAGCTCCCGGACGAGGATGCGGTTTTGGCGTTCGTCGCGGGCGGTCGCCAGGTCGGCGTCGTCGCGGATCACGCGTGGCACGGTGACGCGAGGTTCCACCGACGTCACCGGCTCGTATATCACCCGCTGCTTCTCGGCGTCGTAGCGGACTTCGACATTGCCGATCAGCGGGAAATCCTTGCGGAATGGATGGCCTACGAACCCGTAGTCGGTCAGGATCCGGCGCAGGTCCGGATGTCCTTCGAAAATGATGCCGAACAAGTCGAAGGTCTCGCGCTCGAACCAGTTGGCGCTCGGCCACACGCCAACCAGCGACGCCACCACTGGCAGGCTGTCGTCCGCCGCGAAACACCGCACGCGGACGCGCTCGTTGTTTTGCACTGAGAGCAGGTGCAGCACCACCGCATAGCGCGTGCCAGCCAGCTCATCGACCGCGATGCCCTGCGGATCCGGCACTTCGTGGCTGCGCTGCTCGCCCCACGCGAATCGCCCGGGACCCTTACCCTGCACACCGCGGCTGAAACCCTCCGCAGAAACGCCCTCGGTATCCCACTCGTCGTTGCCGTAACTGAGGTAGTCGACGCCGCACAGGTCAATGAAAGTGTCGAAGCCGAATTCATCGCGCAATACACGGCACGTCTGGAGCCAATCGGTCGGCGCAATCAGCAGGCCGGCTTCCCCGCGCGGCAGCGAGACTTCGACTGTCGCATCGCCGAAGCGCGACGCAAGCTGGTTGGTGAAATCGACGATCATGCGCGCGCGCCGTCCACGCGCGGCGCCCTCGAGAACGGGTTGTGTTCCAGCCGGCGAATCTTCTTTTGCAACTGCAGGATGCCGTAGATCAGCGCCTCGGCGGTTGGCGGGCAACCCGGCACGTAGATATCCACCGGCACGATCCGGTCGCAGCCGCGCACCACGGAATAGGAATAGTGGTAGTAGCCGCCGCCATTGGCGCAGCTACCCATCGAGATCACCCACTTCGGGTCGGGCATCTGGTCGTAGACCTTGCGCAGCGCCGGAGCCATCTTGTTGCACAGGGTGCCGGCCACGATCATCACGTCGGACTGGCGCGGCGACGGGCGGAACACGACGCCAAAACGATCCAAATCCAGGCGTGCGGCGCCGGCATGCATCATTTCCACCGCGCAGCAGGCCAGGCCAAAGGTCATTGGCCACATCGAACCGGTCCGCGCCCAGTTCCACAGCGTGTCCAGGCTGGTGGTGACAAATCCATTCTGCAGCAACGGGTTGTTGTCGTTTAACAGCAGGGCTTCCGGGCGCAGGATGTCGTCCAGCCGCCCTTGCGGAATCGGGTTATGCATCAGCCCTGAGACGGCGTCACTCACTCCCATTCCAGCGCTCCCTTCTTCCACACGTAGATGAACCCGATCACCAGCAGGCTCAGGAATACGCCCATTTCGACCAAGCCGAACACGCCGAGTTCGCGGAACACCAACGCCCACGGAAATACGAAGGCAATTTCCAGATCGAACACAATGAACAGGATCGCGACCAGGTAATAGCGGACATCAAAGCGCATGCGCGCGTCCTCGAACGCGCTGAAACCGCATTCATACGGGGCAAGCTTGGCCGGGCTCGGGCGCTTTGGCCCAAGCACGTTGCCGACGATGATCAGGGTGATCCCGATCCCGGTGGCGACGATCAAAAACAGCAGGGTTGGCAGGTATTCGGCCAGCACGCGTGCCTCGGTCTTGTGGTGGGTGGTGTCGGCCGTAGCCGCGCATTTATCCGCACTATTGTAGCCGGGACGGGTCCGCAACGACCAGACCCGCCGGGGCGGCAACCCGAGATTTGGTTGCCAGCTGCGCGGTCTCAGCTTCCTTCCAACTGCTCCCAGCGCCGGTAGGCGGCGTCCAGGTCCGCCTGCACCGCCGCCATCGCGGCATTGTCGGCGTTGATGGTCTCGCCTTCACGCTGGTAGTAATCCGGCTCATGCATGCGCGCGCCGAACCTGGCAATCTCGGTTTCGAGACGTTCAATGAGGCCCGGCAACGCCTGCAATTCCCGCTGCTGCTTGAAGCTGAGTTTCGGCTTGGGGATCTCGGCCGCCGCCGGTGCAGGATTCGACGGGACCAAACCGGTCTTGCCGGCTTCGAGCGCCCCGACCGAGGGGCGCTGGCGCAACCAATCCGTATAGCCCCCGATATATTCGGCGACCCTGCCCTCGCCTTCCATCACCAGCGTGGAAGTGACCACGTTGTCCAGAAAATCGCGGTCATGGCTGACCAGCAACAGCGTACCGGGGTAGTCGGCCAGCAATTCCTCCAGCAACTCGAGCGTTTCCACGTCCAGGTCGTTGGTCGGTTCGTCCATCACCAGCAGGTTGGACGGCTGGGCGAAAAGCTTGGCCAGCAGCAGCCGGTTGCGCTCGCCGCCGGACAGCCGGGTGATCGGCGCGCGCGCACGCTCTGGAGTGAACAGGAAGTCCTGCAGGTAGCCGATGATGTGCTTGGGCTTGCCGTTGATGGTGACGCTCTCACGCCCCTCAGCGACATTTTCGATCGCATTCCAGTCCTCGCGCAGGGTGGCGCGGTACTGGTCGAAATAGGCCACCTGCAGTTGGGTGCCGCGGCGGATTTCGCCCGATTGTGGCGTAAGGTCGCCCAGCAGCAGCTTGAGCAGGGTGGTCTTGCCGCTGCCGTTGGGGCCGATCAGGCCGATCCGGTCACCGCGCAGGATCGTGGTCGACAGATCACGCACCAGCAGCTTGTCGCCATGTGCGAAATCGACATCGATCATCTCGATCACCTTCTTGCCGGATGCGCCTGCATCGGACACCGCCAGCCTCACATTGCCGATCTGCGCGCGCCGCGCGCTGCGTTCGTTGCGCATCGCCTCCAGCCGGCGCACGCGGCCCTCGTCGCGGGTGCGGCGAGCCTTGATGCCCTGCCGGATCCAGACCTCTTCCTGCGCAAGCAACTTGTCGAAACGGGCGGATTCCTGTGCTTCGGCATTCGCCCGCTCTTCCTTGCGGCGAAGGTAATTGTCCCAGTCGCCAGGCCAACTGGTCAGCTGGCCGCGGTCGATCTCGACGATGCGGGTGGCCAGCGCACGCAGGAAGCGACGGTCGTGGGTCACAAACACCAGGGCGCCGTTCCATTGCTTGAGAAAGCCTTCAAGCCAGTCGATCGCAGCAATATCCAGGTGGTTGGTCGGCTCGTCCAGCAGCAACAGGTCCGGTTGCGACACCAGCGCCCTCGCCAGTAGCACGCGCCGCTTCATGCCGCCGGACAGGCGGCCGAAATCGGCATCGCCGTCCAGCGATAGACGCTCCAGGGTCTCGCTCACGCGCTGGTCCAGGCCCCAGCCGTGGGCGGCTTCGATCTTGGTCTGCACCTCGGCCAGGGCATCGGTGTCGATTTCGTCCTCGTGGATCAGGTGGTGATAGTCGGCCAACAGCTGGCCCATCTCGCCCAGCCCCTCGGCGACCACGTCGAACACACTGCCAGCCGCCTCCAGCGGCACTTCCTGCTCCAGCCGGGCCACGCGCCGCCCACCCTCCAGGCGGACCTCGCCGTCGTCCGGCTTGAGCTCGCCGGCCAGCAGGCGCAGCAGCGTCGATTTGCCGGCGCCATTGCGGCCGATCAGGGCAATGCGCTCACCCGGCTCGATGGCCAGGTCCACGTGTTCAAGCAGGAGCGGGCCGCCGACGCTGAAGTCGACGCCGTTCAAGGCGATAAGTGACATCGAAATATTGTACGTGGGATGCGCCAGAAGCCGCTGGAGGTTTCATACTTGCGCCGCAACCACCACCCATCACCCACCACCGATGAGGAGACCGCGATGAGCAAGGGCATGGACCAGAAGAAGACCGAAAAGAAGAAACCCGAAAAGACCATGAAAGAGAAGCGCGCCGCCAAGAAGGACAAGAAGGGCAAGTAGCCTTATGTAAGCAGGCGCTCGCCTCCGGACTTGGTCTTTGGCGTCAGGAGCTGCAGGACAGCATCGAACAGCCGGCCTTCACTTTCGCCCAGTCGGGGCGCTTGGCTGCAAAAGCCTCGTTCCCCAGCTGATCGTCATATGGCCGGCGCATCACCTCTAGTAATTCGCCGATGCCGGCCATGTCGCCGGCATGCGCGCGGTCGATCGCCTGCTGCGCCAGCCAGTTGCGCAGCACGAATTTGGGATTCGCCCCACGCATGACGGCATGGCGCGTATCGACCGATAGCGTGTCATCCAGAAGCCGCGCTTCGCGGCGTTGCAGCCAGTCATTGAACGCGTCCAGGCCGGCCGCGCGCTTGGCCTCATCGTAGAACGCATGCGCGAAGTGCCGCGGTGAGCGGACGCCAGGCGGCGCTTCCGCAAGCGCGCGGAACCACAGGGTCATGTCGACCTCGTGCGCCTGCAGCAGGCCGTGCAGGTCGCCCAT
>JBBSTP010000073.1:0-9676 GCA_038235795.1 Lysobacterales bacterium
ACGAACACCGCCGAGCGCGTGCCGACGATCACCCGTGCCTGCCCGCGGGCCGCAGCCAGCCAGGTTCGCGCACGTTCACCATCCGCCAAGCCCGAATGCAGCACTTCCACCGGCACGCCCAGGCGCACGCGGAAGCGCTGCAGCAGCTGCGGGGTCAGGCCGATCTCCGGCACCAGCACCAGCGCCTGCTTGCCGCGCGCCAGGCAGGCACGGATGGCATGCAGGTAGACCTCGGTCTTGCCGCTGCCGGTGACGCCGTCGAGCAGGAACGACGCGAAGCCAGACCCAGCATTGATCGCATCGGCGGCGGCGCGCTGTTCGTCATTAAGGGTTGGGCCGGAAATGGGGTCAGGATCATTCTTCCCTGAGGAAAATGAATCTGACCCCATTTCAATGCGCTCCACCAGGCCGCGGTCACGCAGGGTGCGCATCGGCGCGCGCCAGCCCGCGGACGCCGCATCCAGCGATGCTTCCTCAAGCAGTCGCTCCGCCAGCAAGCCAGCCAGTGCCTGCGGCTTGCCGGCGCGCATGGCTGGGAAGGCGGTGCGCCCGGCTTCGGTCAACGCCCAGCCGTACGGCGTCGTGTCGGGCAGCGGCTCGCCGCGGCGCAATGCGCTCGGCAATGCCGTCGCCAGGACTTCCCCGAGCGGCGCGTGCAGGTAGTGCGCCAGCCAATGCAAGGACTCGAACAGCTCGCCATGCAGCAACGGCGCATCGTCCGCCAGCGACAACGCCGGCTTGAGTTCGATGCCGGGTTCAGCCATTCCGTGGCCGACCACCACGCCGCATAGCTCGCGCGAGCCGAACGGCACCAGGACGCGCTGCCCGCGTTGCACGGCCTCGGCCCGGATACCAAAGGGCGGCGCATAGTCGAACGGCTGCGGCAAAGGCAGGGGCAAGGCGACGCGAAGCACGGGACGGGATGCCTGCATGGCGCCAGTCTAGCCGTGAGTCCGGCGAATCGGACCGACATGGTGAGCAGGGCGAAAGGCAGGCCCTAGTTGCGAGCCAAAACTCAGCCAGCAAGCCGGGTAAGTGCCGTAAGCGATTGTCCCTGATAGGAAAAGCCGCTTATCCACACGGACTGTGGATAAGTCTGTGAATTGACCGCCTTCACACATGCGCAAGGGCCGCGATGTAAGGCCCGCATGGGCTTTGGTGAAAAAACCGCCAAATCCATCTATTGTTGTTAAATCAATAAGTTGGCCGTGAAACCGTTCCGTTAAACAACATGAAGATCCCGTGAAACACGTCTGGATGACGATTCCGTGACGCCTGTGCACAACCGTTTTACCCACGGCCCGCGCCACTGCTCGCGGAGCTCTCTCCCCCGGCACTGTCAAGCGATTTTTTGTGGGCATGGTCGGTGGATGGCCGGCTAAGATGCGGCGTGCCCAATCGTCCGCAATGACCGCGCCGTCCATGACCGCGCCCGTCCCTGTCGCCGTCGCCGCTTTCCTGCGCGGAACGCACGCGCGTGCACGGCTGTTGGCGATCGTCCAGGCCGGCGCCGTGCGGCCCGCAGAACAGGCGCTGACCGTCGCGGCGCGGGTGTTCGCCGCCGATGCCGGGGGCTGGCCGATCGCGCAGTGGCCTCAGCAATACTGGCGCTTGCTGCTGGCTGCGCCGCACCTGCGCGAAACGGCGAGCAGGGCACCCGACCTGCCATTGCCGGGCATCGCGCGGCTGCCGCCGGTGCAGCGCGCGGCGACCCTGCTGCAGCTGGTCGCGGACATGGACGACGTGGCGGCGGCAGCCGTGCTGGGGATGCCGCTGGCCGCGTACCAAGATGCGATCCGCGAGGGCTTGCCGCGCGACGCACTGGGCCAGCCCGACATCGACGTCTGGCGCGCATGGCGCGCGGCGGCGCAGCGCGAACTGGCCGCCATCGCGGCCTCGCCCGTGATCCGGACGCCCGCGCCACCCGCTGCAGCGCCGCCACGCGATGCGACGTCGTCCGAATGCCCTGCCGCACCCGCCCAGCCGGCTCCGGGCCTGCTGGTGCGCTGGTTGTGGCTGGGCGTTGCCGCCTGCGTGCTGGTGTTTGCCGCGACCTTCTTCCTGCACCCGGCGGGCCGCGCGGTGCTGCAGCGCTGGAATGCGCCGATCAAGGTCAGGGCATTGCCGCCCGCTTCGGCGCCGAAGGCACGCTTTGATCCAAACGACGTCGCGCTGCATCCCGATCGGGACCTGCGCGCCGCGCCGGAAGAAGCGGCCCATGCCAGCGAATTGCCGCTGCTGTCCTGGCTTGCGGTGGTTTCCGAAGACCCGCGTGCGGTCGATGCGGTGCGGCTTCCGGTGAACCTGTCACCGGCGACGCGCACGCCGATGGATCCGGCACGCGATGCGGCGGCACTCGCCCGCCGCTTGCAGCAATGGGACACCCTGCCAGCGCGGGTGCGCGGGTTGCGCCGTGGCCAATGGCAGGCCTGGCGCGCCCTGGACGCGCGCGAACGCATGCGGCTGCGTGAGGTCGCGCAGCGCTGGCGCAAGCTGGATCCACAAGAACAGCTAATGCTGCGTACGCGCTTCGCTGCGCAATCGGCCGATGCACGCGATGGCTGGTGGCTGGGCCCGCGGTTGGGCCGGGACTGGCCACGCGTCAATGCATTGTTTGCCTATGTCGATGCCGGTCATCGAGATGCCTTGCTGTCGATGTTGCGTCATGCGGACAGCGGCGAATGGGATGCGCTGGCGCGGTTGGCGCAGGGCACGCCACCGGAGGCGCGCGCGGAGCTGCGCGCCCAGCTGCTGGCGCAACCGTCTGCGCGACGCGGCGCCTGGTTGCAGGAGCGGTTGGAGCGTTAGATGCGCGCGCCAGTCGCGATCACATCGCAACCAGGCCGACTGCCATGCTGATCGCGATCGCGAAGCTCAGCAGCACGAGGTAGCAGATACCCAGCACGAAAAACTTCAACAGGGTCATCGGCCAGCCCTGCGCGTACACGCGCTTCTGCATCAGCAACAGATAGATCGGCATCCATGCCACCAACAGGCCTTCGGTCCAGTCGAACATCGTCCGCAGCAGCGTGGCCTGTGGCGCCAGCCAGTCCTCCAGCGACAGCGTCAGGATGAGCAACAGCACGCTCAACGCCAGGAAGGCATGGCTGTGCAGGGCCACGATCAGATGCTCCATGTACAGCCGGCGCTTGAACGCGTAGGCCAACTTGAGCATCAGCGCGAATACCGGTACCAGCACGAACAGGGTGGTCGGCACCGCGCCCAGCGCCGCGTTCTTGTACGCCGATGGATCGTCCTTGATGCGGGCGATGTTGCTGTTGGCACGGCCCGCCTGCGCGTTCAGCCAGTGGTTGGCGAAACCCGGTAGCCACGCGACCTTGAACGGATTGGTCTTTGGGTCCCACGTGCCGTCGCCGAACCTGAAGCCGGCGGCATCGGGTTTTGACGGTGGTTCGCCTTTGGCCTGGGCTTCGCGCAGGGCCTTGATCCGGGACTGCGCGGTGTCGCGGATCACTTCTTCGCCGAAATCGGCCCCGATAGTGGCGCCCGCAGCGTTCTCCGCGGTCTTGCGGCCGACGGCAATGCCTTTCAACGCGGCGTCGCGCTGCGCCTCGACTTCAGCGACCGTCATCGCGCTGCTGATGGCATTGTCATCGGTATCGATGTCGAGGTCGGCGCCGTCAAAACTCAGTTGCGCCGCGAAGATCGCAACGATGGTGAGGAAGAAGAACAGCCGCACCGGGCTGACATAGCGCACGCGGCGCCCGGCGAAATATTCGCGGGTGATGCAGCCCGGTTTGGCGAACAGCGGACCGATCGTGCGCACGATGCGCGTGTCCAGGTCGAACACGCTGTCCAGCAGGTCGCCGACGATGCTGGAGAAATGCCGGACCAGGCCTTTCACCGGCTGCCCGCAGGCATGGCAGTGCGGACCCAGCAGGGGCACGCCGCAATTCCCGCACACGCCAACGCTGGCATTGCTGATTGCAGTGGGAATGGGCGGTGTCGGTTCGGTCATCGGTGGGTCTCCTGCGCCGGTAAGATGGCAGCCCGCGCCCGAATCTGCCAGTTCGACGCGAAAATCCCATCGCCATCCGCATCGCCCGTCGCCGCGCCAGCGGTTCACCCGCCAGTTCGTGGCCGCGTGCATGGCCGCGTGCGCATCATCGAGTCAGCGCATCATCAAGCCCATCCTGGATCCACACGCACCCACGCCACGCTTCGCCGACGAAATGCGCTTGAGTGCACGCCTGGCCGCGCCGTTGGCAGCGGGGCACCTGTCGAGCGGGTTGGTCGGTTTCGTCGACACCGTGGTGGCCGGCCACCATGGCACCACCACGCTCGCCGCGGTGGCAGTGGGCACCGCGCTGTTCGGGCTGCCGATGATGATGCCGATGGGCATGCTGATGGCCTTGCCGCCGTCGGTCTCCGAGCTGGATGGCGGCGGACGCCGCGGCGAGATCGGGCCGCTGTGGCGGCAGTCGCTGTGGCTTGCACTCGGACTTGGCCTGCTGCTGTTCGTGCTGATGACGTTGCTGCCGATGATCCTGGCGCCGATGGGGATTGCCGCTGAGATCGTGCCCGGCGCCACCGACTTCATCCACGGCATCCGTTGGGGCATCCCGGCGTTCACCCTGTACCTGGCCATGCGCTACCTCAGTGACGGCTTGCACTGGTCGTTGCCGACGATGTTGCTGGGGTTCGGTGGCCTGTTGTTGCTGGCACCGATGGGCTACGTGCTGACCAATGGCCTGTACGGATTTCGGGAGATGGGTGCGGCCGGTTTGGGCTGGGCCTCGGCGGCGATGTTCTGGCTGCAGATGCTGGCATTCGCCCTGTATCTGTGGCGCTCGCCGCGCTTCGCCGACCTGCGCCTGTATGCCGGTTTCGAGCGCCCGGACTGGCGCGCGTTACGCGGGTTGCTGGTCACCGGTCTGCCGATCGGCGTGACCATCAGCATGGAAGGCGGCCTGTTCATCGTGACGGCGCTGCTGATTGGACGGCTTGGCGAGTTGCCGGTGGCGGCGCACCAGATCGCGATCAACGTAGCGACGATGTCGTTCATGATTCCGTTCGGCGTGGCCGAGGCGACCACGGTGCGCGTCGGTCATGCGCTCGGCCGCGGCGACCGCGCCGGCATCCGGCGGGCCGCATTCGCCGGACTCGTCCTGGTGCTATGCACGCAGGCCGTGTCGGCCACGGTCATGCTATCGGCCAACCACGCCATTGCCGGTCTGTACACCGCCGATGCCACGGTTGCGGCCTTCGCGGCGTCGCTGCTGCTGTATGCGGCGCTGTTCCAGTTCCCGGATGGCGTGCAGGTGCTGTCGGCCGGTGCGTTGCGCGGGCTCAAGGACACCCGCGCGCCGATGTGGATGGCGGCACTCGCGTATTGGGGCATCGGCATGCCGGTCGGCGCCGGGCTCGGGCTGTGGCTGGGATGGGGCCCGCGCGGGATGTGGATCGGACTGACCGCAGGCCTGTCGGTGGCGGCCTTGCTGCTGGCGCGGCGGTTCTTGCGCAGCAGCCTGTGCGTCCCCATCTAGGCATCAAGCCGTCGGCACGTTTTTCGTGACCGACGCCATCGGTCACGATGACCGACGGCGCATGAAGGCTTCACGCTGGCCGAATACCCTGTCGCCTACGCCGCACGGTCATCCTGTCGTTCGCGGTACCTGTTCCTGGAGCAAGCCCAATGAATCCACCGCGCACCCGCGGCCCCATCGCCCGCCTGTTCATCGGCATGTGGGATGCGGTCAACTTCAGTCGACGGCTGGTCTTCAATCTGCTGTTCCTGCTGGTGGTGTTATTGGTGCTGGCGGCGATGTTCGGCGGCGGCAAGATCGCACCGCCGGGCGAGCATTCGGCCCTGGTGATCGCGCCGCAGGGCCGGCTGGTCGACCAGTACAGCTGCGACCCGATCAGCCGCGCGTTTTCGCGCGTCACCAATGGCAGCGACTGCCGCGAGCTGCGCCTGCGTGATGTCCTGCGCGCGCTGGACGCGGCCCGCACCGACAAGCGCATCGAACGGGTGGTGCTGGAGCTCGACGAGTTCCAACCCAGCGGCTTTGCCTCGCTGCGCGAAGTCGCCGCGGCGCTGGCCAAGGTGCGCGCCGCGGGCAAGCAGGTCGTTGCCTATGGCGACAACTACGGGCAAAGCCAATACCTGCTGGCCGCGCAGGCCGATGAGATCTACCTGGACCCGATGTCGCAGGGCGGAGTGATGCTGGAAGGCCTTGCCGCCTACCGCCAGTATTTCCGCGAAGGCCTGCAGGACAAGCTGGGCGTGGACATGCACCTGTTCAAGGTCGGCGAGTTCAAGTCCGCCGCCGAACCCTATGTGCTGGACGCGGCGTCGCCTGAATCCAAGCAGGCCAGCCTGTATTGGATGAACGACGTGTGGCAGCGGATGCTGGTCGACATCGGCCAGGCGCGCGGGATCGCCCCGGCCACGCTTGCCGCGCGGATCGATGCGATGGCCGAACAGGTCAGCGCCGCCAATGGCGACCTTGCCCAGCTGGCGCTGACCCAGAAACTGGTCGATGGCCTGAAGACCCGCGAACAGGTCGAGGAACTGCTGATCGAGCGCGGAGTGGCCGATGACAATGCGATCGGCGGCTACCGCCAGGTCGCGCTGGACACTTACCTGCAGCATCTCGACGGGGCGTTGCCGCAGGCCGATGTGCGGCCGCAGGTCGCGGTGGTGGTGGCCGAGGGCGAGATCGCCGGTGGCGACCAGCCGCCGGGCAAGGTGGGCGGCGAGTCCACCGCCGAGCTGCTGCGCGCGGCGCGCGACGACGACAGCGTCAAGGCGCTGGTGCTGCGGGTGAACTCGCCCGGTGGCGAGGTATTCGCCTCCGAGCAGATCCGCCGCGAGGTGGCCGCGCTGAAGCAGGCGGGCAAGCCGGTGGTGGTGTCGATGGGCGACGTCGCCGCATCCGGGGGCTACTGGATCAGCATGAACGCGGATCGCATCTATGCGGATCCATCCACGATTACCGGCTCGATCGGCATCTTCGGTCTGTTCCCGACCGCTGATCGCGCGCTCGACAAGATCGGCGTGCATACCGATGGCGTCGGCACCACGCGCTATGCCGGTGCGTTCGACATCACCCGGCCGCTGGATCCGGGCGTGGCGAGCATCGTCCAGTCGGTGATCGAAAAGGGCTACCGGGATTTCACCGGCAAGGTCGCCAAGGCGCGTGGACGCAGCGTCGCGCAGATTGATGAAGTCGCGCGTGGCCGCGTGTGGAGCGGCGAGCAGGCCAAGGCGCGTGGACTTGTCGATGCGTTCGGCGGGCTGGATGCGGCAGTGGCCGATGCCGCCGCGCGCGCCAGGCTCGGCAAGGCTGGCACGTGGCAGACCCGCTACATCGAACAGAGCATCAAGCCGTTCGAGCAATGGTTCGGTGGACTGGTTGAAAGCCGCGTGGGCATGTCCATGCTGCGCGCCAGTGGCGTCGGTGAAGCATTGCTGTTGCAGCATCTCAAGGCGCAGGCCCCGTTGCGCCTGCTTGACACGGTGATGCAGGAGCACGGCAACGTGCGCGTGCTGCCGCTGGCGCACTGCTTCTGCGCGGTGGAGTGAGCTTGGCCGCTATTGCGACTGCGCGTCGATCTCGGCGCGTTGCTGGTCGGCAGCGTCCAGTTGGGTCGCCTCGACACTGCGCGCGCGGTCCTTGTAGGCCTCCGCTGATTGCACGATCGCCGATTTTGGGCCAGCCTGCTGCTGCGCCTGCGGAGCCGGCCTGCGTTCTTCCTCCGGCGGCTTGGGCGGTGAGCAGGCCACTACGAATAGACAGCTCAACAACGGGATCAGTGGGGCGATGCGCATCATGGGCTCCAGCGCCGGCGCAACGGAAAGGGCCGGCATCGGTCGTATGCTAACGCCGACCACTGTCACGCAGGAGACGCATGCATGGATCGCAACCGCTGGACGCTGGAGGGACAACGCGCGCTGGTGACCGGCGCCAGTGCCGGGATTGGCCTGGCGATCTGTCGTGAACTTGTCGGTTTTGGCGCGCAGGTGCTGATGGTGGCGCGCGATCCGGAAGCGCTGGAAGCCGCGCGCGTGGAGCTCGAAGAAGAGTTTCCCGGCCCCGAGGACGCGGTGCTGGCACTGCCGGCCGATGTCAGCGACGACGAGCAGCGTATCGAGATCCTGGACTGGGCCTCCGACCACGGCGGCGTGCACATCCTGGTCAATAATGCCGGCACCAATGTGTCGCGGCCCGCACTCGACTATGGCGAGGACCAGTGGCGCGGCATCTTCGAAACCAACCTGTTCAGCGCGTTCGAGCTGTGCCGCGGCGCGTATCCGCTGCTGACGAAACACGCGGCGTCGAGCATCGTCAACATCGGCAGCGTGTCTGCCAGCACCCACGTGCGCAGCGGCGTGCCCTACGGGATGAGCAAGGCGGCGCTGCAGCAGATGACCCGCAACCTGGCGGTCGAGTGGGCCGAAGACGGCGTGCGGGTGAATTCGGTCGCGCCGTGGTACATCCGCACGCGACGCACCTCGGGCAAGCTCTCCGATCCTGACTATCTGGACGAAGTGCTGCAGCGAACGCCGCTGGGCCGCATTGGCGAACCCGAGGAAGTGGCAGCTGCGGTTGCGTTCCTGTGCCTGCCGGCCTCGAGTTACATCACCGGCGAATGTATCGCGGTGGATGGTGGATTCCTGCGTTACGGGTTCTGACCCGGCAACACGGCGACGGCGATCGACGCCGCGGCCGCGCGGAATTCACGGGGTCGCGGTTGCGTCCGGCGCCACCGGCGAACACTTGCTGGCCTTGAGCTTCTTGTCAATCGCATCGAAGCGGACCTGGCGTTCGCCGCGGTTGTCGTCGCCGGCGTACTTGAGCTTGAACTCGGCCTCGTCAAGATGCCGGAACCAGCCATCGCACAGGCCTTCATCGGCAATGGCGGTGCATTGGTCTTCACGCATTTCACAGGCGCTGCCCGCGCCGAATTGCTGGCCGGTGTCGATGCCGACCACCTGCAGGGGTGCGCAGCGCGCCGGAGGCTCGGCATTCTCGCCGAGATAATCATTACCTTCCCAAGTGCGGCACTGGAACAACGGCGGCGGTGGCGGCAAGCCCACCGCTTCGGGCGCCGGCGTGCGCTTCATATTAGGCCCGCTGACCAGCACGAAATCGCCGTACAACAGCGCCGCGGGCGGTTTTTCAACCTGCGGCTTCTTCGGCGGCACCGGCACGGTGCGGACCTCGCCGACGCGGCGGACTTCCTGTTTCATGCCGGCGGCGCACGGCGTTCCGTTCTGCATCGATACCGCGCCCTTGGCGTCAGTGCATTTGTAGAAGACGGTGGACTCCTGCGCCGACGCGCCTCGCGCAGCCAGTAATAACATGGTGCACAGCAGGAGCGCGGCGCCACGCAGCATCAGCGGCCGCCGCAGTCGTTGTCGAGGCGCGCGTTGATGCCGCGTTCCTCCACCCGCAGCACGTCGCGCTCGGAGGGCATCGCCTGGAAGAACCGACTTCGGATCTCGTCACGGCGATCACGCTGGCGCGCGCAAACCTCGGCTTGCGGCAGCATCGAGCAGGCGTCGTTGACCCATGTGCCGCCGCCGCTGGCAGTCGGCCATGAGCCGTGACCGCGGGGTGGTGCTGGTATCCGGGTGGGGGTCGGCAATTGCTGTTGCGGCCGGCCGATAGACGCGTTGGCCGACTCCGCCGTGCGGAATGTGCCACGA
>JBBSTP010000074.1:0-9637 GCA_038235795.1 Lysobacterales bacterium
GACCACGGTCTGGTCATGCGAGTGCAGCAACTTGGCGTTGACCTCGATCACCGCAGAAGGCACCGCGGCGCCGGCGTAGTCGGCCTCGAAATCGCGCAGGTCCATCACCAGCCGGTAATCCGCGCCGATGCCGCTGCCCTGCCGCGCAACCGCCGGGATCTTGCCGGAGTCCTCCAGTACGCGAAGTACGCCGTCTTCGATCATTTCGGTCGGGGTGCGCGCCCACAAGGCGCCCTTGTAGACCTCCAGTTGACCGGGCAGCGGGCTGACCGCGATGCGGGTGCTGTCCATCATGGTCGGCGCCGTGGGCCTGGTGGTGCTCAGTTGCCAGGTGACCCTGGGCCATGCCGGATCCGCTTGTACCTGCGGATCGGGTGCAAACGTCGTCGACGGGTTCTTGGAGCCGCCCAGCAGCGAGCATCCCGCCAGCAGCGTGGTGAGGATGGCGACGACCAGCGATGGGGTCAGGGCATATCTGTTCATTCGGGTTCGAACTCCTTGGGTGCATCACGGCCCAGGATGTAGCTTGCAGGTCCGCCATCAAGGCGGTCGGTGACACGGCGCAGGTCGCCGATCAGGGCGCGCAACTCCGCCAGGGTCGGACCCAGCTGGGCCAGGCCATTGTTGGCGAAGCTCTGCAGGGCCGGGCGGTTCTCGGCGATCATGGCGTTGGCGTTGCCGGCGACTGAGTCGAGCTTGCCCACGGTGGCGTCGAGCTTGGACATCAACGCCGGCAGCTGGCTGACCACGTCGCGGTCTATCTTCTGGATCGAGCCATTGGCGGTCGTCAACGTCGCCTGCAGGGTTTCGGTGGCCTGGCGCGCATTGACGATCAACGCGGCGATATCCTCGCGCTGCCCCGAAATGCTGCCAGTGGCCTGCTCGATATGGTCGATGGTGGCGGTGATCTTGGCGATATTCTGCTCGCTTATCAGCTGGTCCATGCGCGCGACCAGGCGGTTCGCCGTATCGGCGATGTTCTGCAGTGCCGATGGTTCGGTCTGGATGATCGGGATGTCGTCGTCGTTACTCGGCTCCAGCTGCGCCGCCCCCGGGCTTCCGCCGGTGAGCTGGATGAAGGGCTGGCCGGTGATGCCCTGCTGCGACAGCTTGGCCTTGGTGTCCACTTTCACCGGCGTGTCGGCCTTGACCTTGAGCAGGGCGATCACCTTGCGGGCATCATCTTGCGCAAGGCTCAGGCGCTCCACCGTGCCAACCGAGATGCCGTTGTATTGCACCCCGCCGCCTTCCGTCAGGCCGGTCACCGGCTCGGTGAAGATAACCTGGTATTCGCGCCAGCTCCGGTCCGACGAGAACTTGGTCGCCCACAGGGCGAACAGCAGCAGGCACACCATCGCGAGGATAGTGAAGCCACCGATCAGCACGTAGTTGGCACGGGTTTCCATTTCAATCCTTCCTGCGGTTCAGCGCGATTCCCGCGCGGCGCGTCCGCGCGGTCCGTTGAAGTATTCCTTGACCCAAGGGTGGTCAAGGTCTTCCAGCTCCTGCACCGGCGCCACCGCGACCAGTTTACCGTCTGCCAGCACCGCCACCCGGTCGCAGATAGCGTATAGCGTGTCCAGGTCGTGGGTGATGAGGAACACCGTCAGGCCCAACGCCTGTTGCAGCGTGCGGATGAGGTCGTCGAACGCTGCGGCCCCGATCGGGTCCAGACCGGCGGTGGGTTCATCAAGGAACAGCAACGGCGGGTCCAGCGCCAGCGCCCGCGCCAGGCCGGCACGTTTGCGCATGCCGCCCGACAGCTGGGAGGGAAGCTTGTCCAAGGCGTCTGCGGGCAGGCCGGACAGCTTGATCTTGAGCAGGGCCAGTTCGTAGCGCAGCGATTCCGGAAGGTCGTCGTAGTACTCCTTCAACGGCACCTGCACGTTCTCGCCCACGCTCAGCGAGGAGAACAACGCGCCGTCCTGGAACAGCACGCCGGTATTACGCTCGATGTGGCGGCGGGACTCGGGATCGTCCGAGCGTGCATCAACGCCCAGGACCTGGATCGTGCCTTCATCGGGCGTGCGCAGCGCCAGGATCGAGCGCATCAGCACCGACTTGCCGGTGCCCGAGCCGCCGACCACGCCGAGGATTTCGCCGCGGCGCACGTCAAGGTCGATGCCGTCGTGCACCACCTGGTCGCCGAAGCGGTTGACCAGGCCGCGCACCTGGATGATCGGGCCGTCATCCTTGCCAGCGTCGCGGATGTCCTCGCCGGTGTCTTTGCTGATGTCGTCGCTGCCCACGTCAGTAATCCATCTGCATGAACCACAATGCGGCGAACGCATCCAGCACGATGACCATGGCGATCGACTGGACCACGCTCGACGTGGTCCGCTCGCCCAGGGACTGCGCGGTGCCTTCGGTCTGCAAGCCCTCCAGGCAACCGATCAGCGCGATCACCACGGCAAAGATGGGCGCCTTGACCATGCCCACCACGAAGTTGTCCACGCTCATCGTTTCCTGCATCCGCGCCAGGTACGCCACCGCGGGAATGTCGAGGTTGAATGCGCCGACCGCCATGCCTCCGGCCATGCCAGCGACCATCGCGATGAAGGTCAACAGCGGCAGCATGGCCAGCAGCGCCAGCACGCGCGGGATCACCAGCAGGTCGATCGGGTCCAGGCCGAGCACGCGGATGGCGTCGACTTCCTCACGGTTGACCATCATGCCGATTTGCGCGGTGAAGGCGCTGGCGGTGCGGCCGGCCAGCAGGATCGCGGTCAGCAGCACCCCGAACTCGCGCAGGAATGCGGCGCTGACCAACTCCACCACAAAGATCTGCGCGCCAAAATCGCGAAGTACCATCGCGCCGAGGAAGGCGATCACCGCGCCGACCATGAACGACAGCAGGGCCACCAGCGGCACCGCGTCCAGGCCGACCTGTTCCATATGGTGGACGGTGGCAGTCAACCTGAAGCGTCGCGGCTCCTTGATCAAGCGCAGCGTCTTCACCATCACCTCGCCAAGGAAGGCCACCAGTGCCATCACCTCCTTTGCGTTGTCCACCACCGCAAATCCCAGCCGCCCCACGGCGGCTTTGAATCCGTGGTCGCGCTTGCGCTTGGGACGCTCGTCGTGCACGTCCTCGATCGCGGCGATCAGCGCCTGCTGGTCGTCGCGGAAGTTGAAGCGGTCGAACTTGATGTCACGACGGTCCGCGTAGCGGAGCAGTTGCAGCACGCCCAGCGTGTCCAGCCGATCTACGCCGGTGGCGTCAACGTCGGAAACGCCCTCGGGCGCGCCGCGCAGCGCTTCGCCGATTTCATTTGCGTAGCGCAACGTCCAGCGGCCCGATAACGTCAGGCGGTTGGCGTCCTGCGGGTCGACGACGGCAGCGGGCGGGTGGTGGTTGGGCGGGGCGGGCATGCGGGTTCCGGCGTGGCTCACGCCAAGCTTACGCAACTCCGCCGCGAGGTGTGAATACGCGGCCTGCATGCGATCCTAATGCGCATGCAGCCTGCCGCCGACCTCGCGCCTGTTCATACCGATTCCGGCTACATCGAGCGCATCGCCTTCGTGGTTGACTTGGCCGAGCGCCTGCATGCCTACGGCACCACCGTGCAGCGGCTGGAAAGCGCCATCGAATCCGTGTCCAGGCGTCTCGGGCTGGAATGCGAGCCCTGGGTCAATCCGACCGGCATGATCCTGGCATTCAGCGACCCGTCGCGGCCGGCAGGCATGTCCGATACCACTCGCGTGGTGCGGCTTGGTTCGGGGGATACCGACTTGTATCGCTTGTGCGAGGCCGACCGCATCGCCAAGGACGTGATGGCGGGCACCATGCAGGTGCCCGCCGGGCGCATCGCCTTGCGTGCCCTGCTGCGCGGTGTTGGCTGGCGGGGCCGGGTGGCGCAGGTGCTGGGGTTCGGGCTGGCGGCAGCTGCGGTCGCCGGCTTGCTGAGGTTGCCGTGGCTGGACATCGGCACTGCCGGGGTCATCGGCCTGCTCATTGGATTGCTGGATTTCGCCGCGGCTTCGCGGCCGCGCTTGTCGGAAGCCTCCGATGCGATCGCGGGTCTGGTCGCAGGTACCGTGGCGACCCTGGTGGCCAACCTGGTCGCGCCACTCAACTTCAATACGGTGATCATTGCGTCGTTGATCGTGTTGTTGCCAGGCATGGCGCTGACCAATGCGATGAACGAGCTGACCAGTCGCCACCTGGTATCCGGTACGGCGCGCTTCGCCGGAGCGATGACCACGATCCTCAAGCTCACGATCGGCACCGCCATCGCCTTGAACCTTGCGCAGATGGCGGGGTTGGGGCCGGTAGTGCGCGCCTCGCGCCCGCAACCGGAATGGGTGGTGTGGTGTGCGCTGGTAATCGGTGCGTACGCATTCGCGGTGTTGTTCCGCGCGCATCGCCGCGATTATCCCTTGGTGATGCTGGCGGCTGCGTCCGGTTACCTGATCTCGCGCTTTGGCGGCGAGGCCTTCGGCGCGCCGGCTGGCGTGTTCCTGGCGGCGTTCACGATGACTGCTGCCGGGAATGTCTATGCGCGCTGGTCCAACCGTCCGGGCGCGCTGGTGCGGTTGCCCGGCATCATCATGCTGGTGCCGGGCAGCGTGGCGCTGCGCGGGGTGATCTCGCTGGTTCAGGCGCAAGACATTGGCGCCGGACAGGACGCGGGGTTGGCGGCGGTGAATACCCTGATGGCGCTGCTGGCAGGCCTGATGTTCGGCAACCTGCTGGTGACCTCGCGGCGAACCCTATGACCCATTTGACGCAAGGATGAACCTGATACGAAAACGCCGGCGCAACGCCGGCGGTTTCGCAATTGCGATGACACTACGCCTGGCTGATCAGGCTTAATCGAGCTTGCCTGATTGAGAGGCTTGCTTGTTCACTTGATGAGGAATTCCTCGAGCTTGCGGCCCTTGGCGGTTTCCGCAGACAACCAGCGTGGCTGCTTGCCGCGGCCGGCCCAGGTTTCCTTGGGGTTGGACGTGTTGCGGTACTTTGGCGCCACCTTGCCCAAGGTACGACCCTTGGTCGACTTGCGCGCCTTGCTCGGCGCAGCGCTACCGCTGGACGCAGTGGCTGCTGTTGAGGTGGCGGCAACTGGCTTGCTGGCGCCGCCCTTTCCATAAAGTTCCTCGAAGTCCCAACCGGTGCTTTTCAGGAACTTGGCCACGGCGGCTTTGACCTGGGCAGCCGGACGGCGCTTGGCCAATACCTTCTTGCGCTTGTTGGCGCGTGCGATCAGGTCGGCCAGTTCTTTGGTGCTGAGGCCTTCGATGTTCATGCTCATGCGGCGGTTATCCTGTGAGGGGGCTTTAGCGAGGGGGTTTTGACGGGCGTGAATATTTCACAATGTTAACTCCACTAAAACCCGAGCGCAAATATGGACTAAA
This sequence comes from Lysobacterales bacterium, assembly GCA_038235795.1. Taxonomy (GTDB): domain Bacteria; phylum Pseudomonadota; class Gammaproteobacteria; order Xanthomonadales; family Xanthomonadaceae; genus Thermomonas. Next base: position 5,359 of record JBBSTP010000074.1, read on the forward strand.
CGCGGCCGCCCCCCAGTTTCTCCAGCAACGCGGCATGATCGAGGTTTTCCGATTCGTTGGCATTGCGCGCACGGTATTCGTAAGTACCCGCCTCCAGCCCGCGCGCGGACACCACCACGCGGTGCGGGATGCCGATCAACTCGATATCGGCCAGCATCACACCGGGGCGCAGGCCACGATCATCGAGCACCGCATCCATACCTGCAGCGTTCAATTCGGCGTACAGCGCATTGGCCGCATCGACCACCGCCGGGTCGTTCTTGGGATTGATGACGCAGACCGCAACTTGCCATGGGGCCATCGCCTTGGGCCACAGGATGCCGTTTTCGTCATGGTTCTGTTCGATCGCGGCCGCCACGATCCGCGACACGCCGATGCCGTAGCAACCCATCGCCGGATTGATTGCCTTGCCGTTGACGTTCAGCACCTTGCAGCCCATCGCCTGGGAATACGTGCAGCCGAGCGCGAATACATGGCCGACCTCGATCCCACGGGCAATGCCGAGCCTGCCGGTACCGTCCGGCGACGGATCACCGGCGACCGCGTTGCGGATATCGGCGACCTCGGGGTCCGGCAGGTCGCGGCCCCAGTTCACGCCGGCAATATGAAAGCCGGGTTTGTTAGCGCCCACCACGAAATCCGCCATCGCCGCCACGCTGCGGTCGGCGATCACGCGAATGGGTTTTGCCGGATTCACCGGGCCGAGGAAACCCGGTTCGCTGCCGAGATATTCGAGGATTTCCGTTTCTGTCGCCAACCGGTAGTCGGCCATACCCGGTAGTTTCGACAGCTTGATCTCGTTGACCACGTGGTCGCCGCGCACCAGCGCCAGTATGAAGCGCCCGCTCCTGTCGGCAGCATTTCCATCGGCATCGGTGCCCATCAGCGCGATCGATTTTGCAGTGCGTTGCAATGCGATGCCCATCAATGCGGCGACGTCCTCGCAGGTTTTCTGCGTGGGGGTTTCGACCTCGCGCAGGTTTTGTGTCGCGGCGGGACGTTCGCCTGGGGATACCGCCTCGGCCAGTTCCACGTTCGCCGCGTAATCGGAGCCATCCGACCAGGCGATTGCATCTTCGCCGGAGTCGGCGAGCACGTGGAACTCATGCGAGGCCGAACCGCCAATCGCGCCGGTATCGGCGAACACCGCGCGGAAGGTCAGGCCCAGCCGGGTGAAAATACGCGAATAAGCATCGTACATGGCGCGGTATTCGGTATGCAGCGACTCGGCATCGACATGGAAGGAATAAGCATCCTTCATCAGGAATTCGCGCGCGCGCATGACCCCGAAACGCGGACGGATCTCGTCGCGGAACTTGGTCTGGATCTGGTAGAACGTCACCGGCAGCTGCTTGTAGCTGGCCAGTTCGCTGCGCGCAAAATCGGTGATGACTTCCTCATGAGTCGGGCCGTAGCAGTACTCGGCCTCCTTGCGATCCTTGATCTTCAGCAGCTGCCCGCCGAACTTCTGCCAGCGCCCGGTTTCCTCCCACAGTTCCTTGGGCTGGATCGAGGGCATCAGCAGCTCGATCGCGCCTGCGCGGTTCATTTCCTCGCGGACGATGCCCTCCACCTTGCGCAGCACGCGCAGGCCCAGCGGCGACCAGGTGTAAAGGCCCGACGCCAGCTTGCGGATCATGCCGGCCTTGAGCATCAGCTTGTGGCTGATGACTTCGGCTTCGGCGGGAGTTTCCTTTTCGGTATGCAGGTGGAACTGCGACAGGCGCATGGCGGGATTCGCTAAACGGGGACCGTGCATTTTGCCACGCTAAACCCGAGTGAACCCTCAGTCGCGGCTGCCGTGGACCTCGATGCCGTCCTTGGGTTCGCGGTCGATGCGCTGGTACTTGCGGCCCTTGGGCGGATCTTCGGTCACCTGCAGGTTGCCGTCGGCGTCGCGCCAGCGGTACAGCGTGCCGGCGCGTTCGGCCTGGGCGATGGCGATGCGCGCGGCGTTCTCACGTTCGCGCTCGCGTCTCGGCATTTCACTGCTGAACCACCACCAGGCGGCGACGCCCAACGCGACCGCCACCACCACCATTACCAGTTGCTTCACGCCCCAGCCGGCTTGCAGAAGTTGCGGGCGGAGGCCTCGGCCATGCGCAATTGGTCGGCGCGCTGTGCTTCCGGCAAAGGCGCGTCGGGTTTGCCATCGTGGTTGGCATCCAGGCCGATGCTGGCATCGCCGCTGTTGAGCCGCTCGATGTTGTTGCGCGCCGTGGTGCAGCGTGGATCCACCGGCTCGGGTTTTTTGGGTGCAGCGATCCGCGCCGAGGCGTTGGCTGCCACGCTGCCGTATTTGCCGGTGGGCGGCGGCATGTCCGAATAGTGGGTGATGCCGCGGGCATCCTTCCATGTGTAGACGCCGCGCGATTGCGCCTGGGCGCCGGCGGCAGCGAGGGCAAGCAGGCAAGTGGCGAGGATGAGAGGGCGCATGCGGGTCTCCTTGGGAAGCCTGCGCCGATTGCAGCACTGCAACGGTGCGACCGCAAGTCCGTACACTTCACGGATGGAACCGCACGAGGACACCAGCCCGCCGCGCCCGCGTGGCCGCGGCATCTACCTGCTACCGAACCTGTTTACCACCGGTGGCCTGTTCGCCGGATTTTTCGCCATTATTGCTGCCTCGCAGGGGCGCATCGAAGCCGCCTGCGTGGCGATTTTCATCGCCGGCATCCTGGATGGCGTGGATGGCCGGGTAGCGCGACTGACCAATACCCAGAGCGAGTTCGGGGTGCAGTACGACTCGCTGGCCGACCTGATCAGCTTCGGCATGGCGCCGGCGCTGCTGGTGTACCACTGGTCGCTGTCGGCGCTGAAGTTGGACGGCATCACCCAAGGCAAGCTGGGTTGGCTGGCGGCGTTCCTTTACGCGGCCTGCGCCGCGCTGCGGCTGGCCCGTTTCAACAGCCAGGTGGCGCACGTGGACAAGCGCTGGTTCATCGGCCTGGCCAGCCCTGCGGCGGCAGGCCTGATGGCCAGCTTCGTATGGACCTGCCACGACCTGGGCCTGGTTGGCGCCGACCTGCGCTACCCGGTGCTGGGCGTGACCGTGGTCGCCGGGCTGCTGATGGTCAGTCGCCTGCGTTACACCAGCTTCAAGGGTGGCAGCGGGCCGAAGTCGGACCGGGTGCCGTTCGTCGCCTTGCTGGTGGCCGTGGCGGTGCTGGTTGCGCTGGTGCTGGACCCGCCCAAGGTCCTGCTGGCGGTCACCTTGCTGTATGCCCTGTCCGGCCCGTTGATGTGGCTGCGTCGCAAGAAGAAAACAAAGCCGCCGCAGGTATCGGCGCGGTGAACTGGGATCCGTTCCAGCGCGACGTCCTGGCAGAACTGGGTCATGTCATCTATCGACAGACAGGTGTCGAGGTGGCGCCCGATGCTGGCGTGGCTCGCGCAGATGCGATACCCGCCGACATCACGTCGCCGGACGAGCGGATGCTGGCGCGGGTGGCACTTGCAGCCGGGATGACGGCTGATGCGCTGCAGTTGCGCTTGCATGGTGTGCAGGCAATCGCCCGCCTGCGCGGCGATGCCGCAGCCAAGCGCGCCTTGTGGCCACGCCTGCGTGCCCTGCGCAGGCAAGGCACGTGAGCGCGGTCCGCACACAAGAGCCGCATGCGGTCGGGGCGCAGGCCGCGCTGCGGCCAATGCGCGAGGATGACCTGGACGCGATCATGCGGATCGAGGAAGCGGCGTATCCGTTTCCGTGGACGCGCGGCATCTTCCGCGACTGCATGCGCGCCCGCTATCCGATGTGGGTGCAGGAACGTGATGGCGCGATCGTCGGCTATGGCGTGTTGAGCATTGCTGCGGATGAAGCGCATGTGCTCAACCTGTGCACGGCGCCGGGCAACGAAGGTCATGGACTGGGTCGACGCATGTTGCAGGCGCTGTTGCGGATCGCGCGTGGTGGCCGCGCGCAGCGGGTGTACCTGGAAGTGCGTCCCTCGAACCCGCGCGCGATCACCCTGTACGACCTTAGCGGCTTCAACGAGATCGGCCGCCGACCGCGTTATTACCCTGCTGCCGGCAATGGCCGCGAAGACGCCGTGGTGATGGCGATGGAATTGTTGGCAGGTGACGTCGAGAAAATGCCGCCACTTTGATTTCTCGACCCCGCTAACCAAGCCGGGTTCGCTGCGCCATCAATGCTTCGCGCTGTGCAGTCCATTCGACCAGTCGCTGGCGTTCCTGCTCGACCACTGCGGCCGGCGCGTTCTGCACGAAGGTGTCGCCGGCCAGCTTGTTGCTGGACTTGGCCAGTTCGCCCTCGACGCGC
>JBBSTP010000075.1:0-9607 GCA_038235795.1 Lysobacterales bacterium
GCTGACCGGCCTTGCCGGCCTGCTGCACTCCGGGCAGACGTTGCCTGCGCAGTTGCCGTGGTGGCTGGCGGTGGTCGCGGTCGGCGCCTTGATCGGCACCCAGATGGGTTTGCAGTGGCTACCGGTGAAGGGCCTGCGGCGAACGCTGGGCGTGGTGCTGCTGATCGCCGCAGGCAAGTTGCTGTTTGCGTGAGGCCAGGTCGGCGATTGTCATTGTCAACCGGCCCATGCAGCTAATGACTAGCCCTGCTTAGCATCCAGATCGTTCATGCGGAAATCAACCGGAATCCGTACACGGCTAGCGACTGCCTTGCCATTCTTTATCTCGGGAGTGAATTTCCATCTTGTCACCGCCTTGATCACGGCTGCATCGAGATTGCTATTTTTCGCTCCGCGCTCTACGACCACCTTGGTGACACTGCCGTCTGCCGCCACATCGACGATCAGGACCACCCTGTCCTCGACTTTGAGGTCCACCGCATCTTTGGGATACGCGGGCGGAGTCATCGTGACGCCACGTACCGGTGCGGCTTTCGACGTCACGCCGCTCACCGGCATGGCCTGCTCAAAAGTCACCACACCATCCGAAATTTTCGGCGTCAGCCCAGCTTCTTCTCCAATCAACTCCAACACAGTGCCGACAGGCTGATCGCGAAAACTAAACGACACGTTCTTTTTCAAGCTTAGAACGTCGGGGTTACCAAGGCGCAAACCGGCCTGCGCGACGATCTTGTCGACAGCCTCCATGAGCGTGACATTCGTAAGTGTGATCGTGATCTTGTTATCGGCGCCACGGTTCCCCGGCTGTGCCGACCACGCGGCAAGACCGAAGCCAAGTGTGAGTACGACAACCAGTGCACTTCCGGACAACCAGCGAAACATTGAGGGAGCAGGCAATTTGAGCATTTCAATTCTCTCCTTGAGTGGATGGGTGAAACCCCAGTGGCAACCCAGCGGTAAGGCTTGCGTGGCCAACTGGGTACGGAACATCGCCTCGCCATAGGCGCGGCGTGATGTGGGATGACGCGCTATGACACGCTGGTCGCAGGCCAGTTCCTGGTCGTGGCGGAACGCGCGTGCAGCGACATTGAGCAACGGGTTGAACCAGAACACGCAGCGCAGCAAGAGGAAGCCGGCATTTGCCTGCAGATCGCCATGACCTATGTGTGCGCGTTCGTGCGCCAGCATCAGCTCGCATTGCTCGGCGCTGTATCGCGTGTCGAAATCGGCGGGCAACACGATCACCGGATTCAACCAACCAATCGCAGCCGGCAACCCAGCAATCGCATCGGCCTGCAGTACATCGGCTTCACGTACGAACAGGCGGCCGAGCGACATCCGGAACCGACGTTGCTGGCGGATGAAATGCATAAGCATTGCAATCGCACCCAACAACCATGCAGCGCACAGCCATGTAGCGATATGGATGCCGGGCTCCGCCCCTGCGATGACTGCCTGCATGGGCTGCGCGACGAACGTATAAACAACTGGAATCGATACCGTGTCTGCTGCCGGTGCTGGCAACAGAACCGCGATCGATGCGATCGGCACCAGCAACCATGCGGCGTACGCCACCGATGCACCGAACATGACGCGCAAGCGGCGCCGCGCCAGCAACACCAGTAGCAGCGCAGCCGTGCTGGCGAGCGTGGTTTCCAGCACGGCGTGGTTGATCCCCTGAACCAACTCGACAGGATTCATTTCTTGTCTCCCCCTGCATCGATCCCGTCCAGCAGCTTGCGCAACTCCGCGATATCCTTGCGGCTGAGCTTGCGCTGCTGGCTGAAATGCGCGACCAGCGGGGCGACGCGGCCATCGAACAGGCGCTCAAGCAGTCCCTGGCTTTCGCCAAGCACCCAGTCCTCGCGCTGCAGCGTCGGCATATACAGATAACGACGACCTTCTTTTGTCGCCGTAATCGCGCCCTTCTTCAACAGGCGGTTGAGCAGCGTCTTGATGGTGGCTTCCTGCCAGCGCTGCGTACTCGCCAATGCGGCGACCACGTCTTCCGCTGCGCAGGAGTGGCGCTGCCAGAGCACGTCCATCACCACCGATTCGGCTTCGCTGATCTGCATCGTTTACGTCCGTAATCTTTTTTGCAGATTACGCTTGTAATCGACGTTGTCAAGTCATGGCGAGAACTGCCGGTTGCTACGTTTGATAGCCGGTCACTTCTGGATCAGTGCGCCCGCGTGGCGGCTCGCTGCTTGAACAGCAGGAGCATCGCGATAATCGCCACCAGCAACACCAGCGATGCCGAATACCGGCTCAATGCCAGCCCGCCGTTGGCGACCGGCTTGTCCAGGAAATCCCCAAGCACCGCGCCCAGTGGTCGAGTCAGGATGAATGCCGCCCAGAACAACAATGTGTGTGACACGCGACTCCAGAAATACAGAGCCGCGACAATCGCGAGCAAGCCACCGAAGATGATCATGCCACCCAAATAACCGAGTCCGGCAGTATCGGCAACCCAGTCGCCAAGCGCGGTGCCAAGTGTTTGCGAGCACATGATGGTGAGCCAGTAAAACATCTCGGCCTTCGGCTCTGCGACGGTTTCAACCGCGATCGAACCCATGCTTCGATGCCAGGCAAACAGCGACGCTAGCAGCAGCATCAGCAGGAGCGTGGACCCACCGGGATAGCCGATGCCGATCGAACGCGTGGCGTAGTCGGCCAGCGTGGTGCCGACCGTGGTGCTGGCAATGATGGTGAACCAGTACAGGAACGGGTGGAACTGGCGCGCGCGGATCTGCGCGTAGACCGCAAGCGCGAATATCACGCCGAAGATCGCGGTCCCGACCAGATAACCAAGCCCCATCGACATCGACACCGCATCGCCACCGGTTTCACCCAGGGTGGTCGCTGCGATCTTGATCAGCCAGAACACCAAGGTGACCTGCGGGACCTTGGCGAACGCCTCGCCGGTGGTCATCGCCGGGGTGCTGGACGCAGCCGGTAAGTCGATGCGTGTCATTTCGTCGCCTTCATCAGTCCGTGCTCGAAGCGGTATGCGGCAGTCTGGTAGTTGCTGACTGCTTCCAGGGTCAGTTGCGGATCATCGGCAATCGCCGGCTGTCCCTGGTCACTGTCGTAGGTGGGTTGCAGTGTTTCGACCTTGCGATGCGGCGCGAGCTGGACCAACTTTCCGTGGCGCAGATAACCAAGCAGCTGGTAGGTACCGATGAAGGCGCGCGCGCTGTCCGGCGGGCGATGGAACACATCGACGCCATAGAACTGGCTGTCGTAATCCATGCCGAGCATGCCAAGCAGGGTCGGGGCGATATCGACCTGGCTGATCATTTCGGTGAAGCTGCCGGGCGCGACGTGGCCTGGTGCATACACCCACATCGGGATGCGATAGCGGAATACCGGCAACGCCGCAATGCCGCCACTCGATGCGCAGTGGTCGGCGGTGATCACAAAAATGGTGTTGGCGAACCACGGATGGCTGCGCCCGCGGCGCAGAAAATCACCGATCGCCCAGTCGGTGTAGGCCACCGCGCTTTCCCGTTTGCCTTGCGGCCATGGCCCGCGTCCGGCCGGGAACGTGTATGGCCGATGGTTGGATGTGGTCATGACATGTGCGAAGAACGGTTTGCCGGTCGCGTTGACGCGATCGAACTGTTTCATCGCGAGTGTGTACAGATCCTCATCCGCCACGCCCCAGATGTTGGCGTGGTGGATGCCGTCCTTGGGGATCTCTTCGCGGTCGTGGACTTCGTAGCCGTTGCTGCCGAAAAACTGGCTCATGTTGTCGAAGGCACCATAGCCGCCATACAGGAACTGCGAGGTGTAGCCCTTGGCGTTGAACACGCTGGCCAGGCTGAACAGGCCTTCGTTGTGCTCGCGTTTGACGATGGACTCGCCGGGCGTCGGCGGCACCGACAACGCCAGCGCTTCCAGCCCGCGCACGGTGCGCGTGCCATTGGCATACACGTCGGTGAACAGCAGGCTGTCCTTGGTCAGCGCATCCAGTTGCGGGGTCAGGCTGTCCTTGCGCCCATAGGTGCCGGAGAACTCGGCGGACAGGCTCTCCACGCTGATCAGCACCACGTTGAGGCGGCGCTCGGGCGCCGCGTTATGGATGTGCCGGGCGATGCCGGTAGGGCCTTCGAAGGTCGCATCCGGCGTCGCCAGTTGCCGGCGCACCTGGGCGAAAGCCTCTTCGATCGGCAGCGTGCGGTAGTAGCGGTCGTAGTCCAGCGACGCGCTGCGATAGGCCGCGAAAAATTGATACATGCCGTTACCGGCCAGTTCGTTGACATACGTATTGTCGGTGCGGTCCTTCATCTCGCCGGTAACCAGCCAGGTGCCGAGCACGCTCAGCGCCAGCCAGCCGGCGACCACCAGGCTGCGTGCGCCGAAGCGGGCGCTGTCATTGCGCACCAACCGCCAACGCCGGGTCGCGGCGAACACCGTAATCCCCAGCGCCGCCAGTCCCGACAGGATCCAGCCGACGGGATAGGACTCGCGGATATTGCCGATCACCTCGGTCGTGTAGACCAGGTAATCGACCGCGATGAAGTTGAAGCGCGCCTGGAATTCCTCCCAGAACGTCCATTCCGACACCGCCACGAACAGCAGCACGAACAGCAGGAGCAAGCTCAGGCCGCCCACCAGCGCCATGCCTGGCCGCCGCGCCAGCCAGCGCCTGGGCAGCAGCCATAGCAGCAACACCAGCGGCCACGCGAAATACACGAAGGTCAGCAGGTCGTAGCCCAAGCCGACCGCGAACGCATACAGCCAGTAACCAGGCGAAGCGGGCACGCCGCTGCCGGTCGTGATCAACAGGGCAAACCGGGTCAACACTGAAACGAACAGGAAGCAGATGCCCAACCACAGCAAAGGGCGAAAACGCGACAGCAGCGGCGATTGAATCAACACGAACTCCCGCCGGCGCATCCGGCAGTGACAGGATCGTTGCCGCAGCGTAATTCCCGCTCAGTCCAATCTCAGCTGCTCGTTAAGCACATAAGCGCATTAACATGGGCTGCCGCGCGTGGCACCCTGTCGGCTGCAACCGGAGCACGCGATGCCCATCGACACCCGCGGAGGACTGCGGGTTCTCGTAATCGAGGACCAGCACGACATCGCCGCCAACATCTGGGACTTCCTGGAACGCCGCGGCCACGTGGTCGACCATTGCGCGGACGGCGCATCCGGGTTGGCGCGTGCGCTGGGCGGCGGCTTCGACGTGATCGTGCTCGACCTTGGCCTGCCGCGGCTGGACGGCCTGGACCTGTGCCGACAACTGCGCGCCGCCGGCCATGGCGTGCCGGTGCTGATGTTGACCGCGCGCGACACCCTGGACGACAAGCTGCGCGGCTTCGGCGAGGGCGCCGACGACTACATGGTCAAGCCCTTCGCGATGCGCGAACTGGAAGCGCGCATCCATGCCGTGCATCGGCGCGCGAAGCCGACCGCGGACACGCTTGTGCTCGGCGGACTCGGCTACGACCCGGCCACCATGCTGGCCAGCCGCGAAGGCCGCAGCGTTCCACTGACCCGGTTGCAGGGCAGTATCCTCGCCACCCTGCTGCGCGATGCGCCCAAGGTCACCACCCACCAGCGCCTGTTGCAGGCCGCCTGGGGCGAGGACAGTGGCGACATTGCGGCGCTGCATACCCAGGTCTATGAACTACGCGCACTCATCGACCGGCCCTTCGCGAATGCGATGATCCAGTCGGTGCGGGGCATCGGCTATCGACTGGTGGAGTGCGCATGAAACTGCCAACGCCCATGCCGCTGCGACGCCGGGTCGCGCTCGCGTTCACCCTGCTTGGCTTCCTGCTGAGCCTGGTGTTCGCAATGTCAGTCGTGGTCATTACCGAAGACTACGAACACGTGCTGGCCGAGGAGATCCTGCGCGGCCAGGCCGAGGACTACAGCCTGCGCCTGTCCAACGGGCTGACTGCGGATCTGCCGAAAACCCATCGCCTGTCTGGGTATCTGGCCGACGCACCCGACGCTCCGTCGGAATTTGTCGCACTGCCACCGGGCATCCATGAAGATGTGGGTAGCGACGGCAGTCACGTCGGCGTGTTCGACACCAGCGCCGGACGACTGGTGTTCGTGATCGACCTGAGCGACATCGAGGCATTGGAAACACTGCTCAACTTTTTCCTGGCCGGCATGGTGGTGCTCGGCACCGGCCTCGCCGGCTGGCTGGGCTGGTGGTTCGCTGGCCTCGCCCTGCGACCGGTGTTGCGATTGGTTGACGACGTCGACGCCTTGCCGGTGCAGCCGCAGCGCAGCCGGCTGGCCGCGCACACCAGCCAGGACGAACTGGGCCGGATCGCCCACGCGATCGATGCCTACCAGGGCCGGCTGGTCGATGCCGATACCCGCGAGCAGGCATTCTTCGCCGATGCCAGTCACGAACTGCGCACGCCGTTGTCGGTGGTCCAGGGGGTCACCGAAGTGATGCTTGACGCGCTGGATGACGAACGCGGCAACGATCCTGCGCATGCCTCACGCCTGCGCCGGCTGGAACGCGGCGTGCGCGACATGGGCAACCTGATCGAAGCGCTGCTCGGCGTTGCCCGACGCAGCGAGCTGCAATCCGAAGCCGTGGATGCACGCACCTTCCTCCACGACGCCGCTCATATCGCGCTGGCGGACGATGCCGCGAGCGTGCTGATCGAGGCCAGCAGCACCTTGCAGTTGCCGCGCCGCGAAGGCCTACTGCTGGTGTCGGGCTTGCTGCGCAAGGTCGCCCAGCAGCCACCGAATGTGCCCATCCATCTCTCACTGCAGGACGGCGCTTTGTTGATCGACAAACAAGTCGACGCGGCGGACGTGGCGTCATCTACCGGCGACCACTCCAGCACCCGCAGCGACACAGGCCGCGGTTCCGCCCTGCTCGACCGGCTCGCGCAACGACTTGGCTGGCAGGTGAACTTCGAGAGCGTGACACGCATCCAGATTCGCCTGCGGAAATGAGGCGTACGTTATGACGGCCAACTAAAACGGCGCCTCGCGGCGCAGTTTTCGTGTGCACCCGCGAATGGATCAACGCAGTGCGTTCACCACCTCGACCACGTGTTCGACGGTAAACCCGAAGTGCGGCATCAAGGCCTCGATCGGCGCAGACGCGCCATAGGTGTCGATGCCAACCACGGCGCCATCCAGGCCCACGTACTTGCCCCAGAAACCGGTGACGCCGGCTTCGATCGCCACACGCCTGCGGCAATCATCTGGCAGCACGGTTTCGCGATAGGCGGCGTCCTGGCGATCGAAGACGTCCGTCGACGGCATCGACACCACGCGCACGCCGTCGCCCAATTGCGCGGCAGCATCCATTGCCAGGCCCACTTCCGAGCCGGTCGCGATCAGGATAATTTCCGGCGCGCCCACGCTGTCCTTGAGTACGTAACCACCGCGGTTGATGGCGTGCAGCTGGTCTGCATCGCGGGGCTGGTGCGGCAGGCTCTGGCGGCTGAATACCAGGCAGCTCGGCCCATCAAGACGCTCGATCGCGGCCTTCCAGCACACGGCCGATTCCACCGCGTCGCAGGGACGCCAGACATCGTTGTTGGGGATGAAGCGCAAGGAGGCGAGCTGCTCGATCGGCTGATGGGTCGGGCCGTCTTCGCCAAGGCCGATCGAATCGTGGGTGTAGACGTGGATCGCGCGGGCACCCATCAGCGCGCTCATGCGCACCGCGTTGCGTGCGTAGTCGCTGAACACCAGAAACGTCGCGTCGTACGGAATGAAGCCGCCATGCAGGGCCAGCCCGTTGCTGATTGCGGTCATCGCGAATTCGCGCACGCCGAAGTAGATGTAGTTGGCGTCGGCATCGTCGCTCGCCACTGACTTGCTGCCCTTCCATAACGTCAGGTTGGAATGCGCCAGGTCAGCCGAGCCGCCCACCAGTTCCGGCAGCAATGGCGCAAACGCCTCGATCGCCATCTGCGAGGCCTTGCGCGATGCAACAACCGGGCCATCGGCCTGCAGCTGCTCGATGTAGGCGCGTGAAACGTCCTCGAAGTCCTCCGGCAGTTCCTGCTTGGAACGCCGCACCAACTCTTCGGCCTCGCGCGGATAACGCGTGACGTAGGCATCGAACTGGGTATTCCACTGGTCTTCGCGGACCAGCCCGGCATTGCCGGCACGCCAACCATCGCGCAGTTCCTGCGGGATTTCGAACGCGGGGTGCGGCCAGTTGAGCGCCTCGCGCGTGGCGGCCACTTCGTCCTTGCCCAACGCGGCGCCGTGGGTGGACTCCTTGCCGGCTTTGTTCGGCGAACCGAAACCAATCGTGGTCCGGCAACAAATGAGCGTGGGCTTGCCGTCGGACTTCAGCGCGGTGTCGATCGCGGTCTTGATTTCGGTTGCATCGTGTCCGTCGACGCCGCGTATCACGTTCCAGCCGTAGGCTTCGAAACGGGCCGGGGTGTCGTCGGTGAACCAGCCGTCGGTATTGCCGTCGATGCTGATGTGGTTGTCGTCCCAGAACGCGATCAACTTCTCCAGGCCCCATGTGCCCGCCAGCGATGCAGCCTCATGGCTGATGCCTTCCATCAGGCAGCCGTCGCCCATGAACACCCAGCTGCGGTGGTCGACGATCGCCAGCTCCGGCCGGTTGAAGCGCTGCGCAAGGAGCTTCTCCGCCAGCGCGAACCCCACGGCATTGGCGAAGCCCTGGCCCAGCGGGCCGGTGGTGGTTTCCACGCCCGGTGTCATGAAATTCTCCGGATGACCCGGCGTCTTCGAATCCAGCTGGCGGAACTGCTTGATGTCGTCGATCGACAGGTCGTAACCGCTCAGGTGCAGCAGCGCGTAATGCAGCATCGAGCCATGGCCATTGGACAGCACGAAGCGGTCGCGGTTGAACCACTTGGGATTGTTCGGGTTGTGCTGCAGGTAATCGTTCCACAGCACTTCGGCGATGTCGGCCATACCCATGGGCATGCCTGGATGCCCGGAGTTGGCGGCCTGCACCGCGTCGATGGCAAGGAAACGGATCGCGTTGGCGAGTTCGCGACGACTGGGCTTTTCAAGAGCACGCGTAGTCATTTCGGCACGTTGGGCAGCGCCCGGCGGCATGCGGGCCGCCCATTGTCCCATCCATGCCGGATGCTGTCGCGGTTGCGCCAAGCCAGGCGCGTTGCTAGGCCGGCTGTCGCGGATCCACTTCGTCCTTGGACACGATCGCGGCCAGCATCAGGTCGCCGGTGACATTCAGCGTGGTGCGGCACATGTCCAGGAATCGGTCGACGCCCAGGATCAGGCCGATGCCTTCCGGCGGCACCCCGACCATGCCGCAGATCAGCGCGACCACCGGTAGCGAGCCCGCTGGCACGCCGGCGGTGCCGATGCCGCCGAGGATGCACACGAACATGACCGTCACCTGTTGCGCCAGGCTCAGCTCGACGCCGAAGAACTGGGCCAGGAACAGCACGGTGACGCCTTCAAACAACGCGGTGCCATTCTGGTTAGCGGTGGCGCCAACAGTCAGCACGAAGCGCGAGACATTGCGCGGCAGGTGCAGTTTCTCGTCGGCCACGCGCAGCGCAACCGGCAGGGTGGCGTTGCTGGATGCGGTCGAAAACGCCATCACCATCGCTTCCTGCACCCCCTTGAAGAACTTCGGTGGCGACCAGCC
>JBBSTP010000076.1:0-9585 GCA_038235795.1 Lysobacterales bacterium
AGCCAGCGCGATTCGCTGGCGGCGTTGCGCACGATGCCGATCGTGGCTGACAACGGAAGCCAGCTGACCCTGGAACAGGTCGCCGAGATCGGCCTGAGTGGCGGCCCGCCGATGCTCAAGAGTGAGAATGGGCAACTGGCCACGTATGTCTACGTGGATACCGACACGTCGGATCTTGCCGCACAGGTCGAAGCACTGCAGCGTGCGGTGGCTGAAAAGGTGACGCTGCCCACCGGCTACACGCTGGCGTGGTCGGGCCAATTCGAATATCTGCAGCACGCCATGGAGCGACTGAAGTTGGTAGTTCCGGCCACGCTGGCGATTGTTTTCCTGCTGATCTATTTCGTGTTCGGCCGCTTCGACGATGCCGCTCTGATCATGCTCAGCCTGCCTCTGGCGCTGGTCGGCGGGCTGTGGCTGGTGTGGCTGCTGGGTCATGCGATTTCAATCGCAACGGTGATTGGTTTCATTGCATTGGCCGGGGTCGCCGCTGAGTTCGGCATCATCATGCTGCTCTACCTGCGGCAGGCCTGGGACCGCCAGCTGGCGCTGGATCCGCAGGCCGATGAGGCCGCGTTGGACGTGGCGATCCGCGAAGGGGCGCTGCAACGGGTGCGCCCGAAGGCCATGACCGTGGCGGTGATCCTGGCCGGCCTGCTGCCGATCATGCTCGGCAGCGGCGCAGGTTCCGAGGTCATGCAACGCATCGCCGCGCCAATGGTCGGCGGCATGCTAACTGCACCGCTATTGTCAATGCTCGTAATCCCGGCGGCGTTCCGGTTGCTGCGCCGTCGTGAGCTCTCCCGCAGCCGATCCCAACACCCCAGGAGTTCCACATGAAGACCACCATTCTGCTGCCGTCCCTATTGCTGACACTGCTTGCCGGCTGTTCCGAACCCGACAACCAGGCGCCGGTTACCGAGCCCGAAGCAGCAGCTCCCACCGCGCAGGCGACGCCGGCTACGGCGGCTGCCATGACCATTGCTTCCGCCACAGGCGTTGTGACGGCGGTTGATCCGTCGGCAAAAACGGTGACCATCGAGCATGGCCCGGTCGCTGCCTTGCAGTGGCCCGCGATGACAATGACCTTCCAGGCGCCCGATGCCGACCTGGCTGCAATCAAATCCGGAGACCGTGTGTCGTTCGAATTCAAATCGAGCGGAATGGACGGAACCATCACGGCATTGAGTCGGCAGTAGGGCGAATTTCGTTGGCCGTCCGAGCGCTGGCTCCACCGCTAACCCGGACCGGGTACGAATCGCACCGACCGCTTCACTGCGCTATTCACATTCACTCAGTTTGAGAAGATTTCATGAAATCAATCATCGTAATGACCATGAGCCTGGTGCTCTTCGCCTGGAACGGCACCGCGCACGCCATGCCATCAGGCGATCAACGCATGATGCAGGGCGCGAACATGACGGACGGCGGCATGATGATGGGGGGCGGAATGATGGTTGCCTGCATGGTGCTGGGCATCCTCGTCTTTATCGCTCTGGTGCTCGCGATCCTGGCGTTGATCAAGTATCTGCGCAGCAAGCCACGAATCTGAGGGAACAGTCACCGTCGGACCAGCGGTTGCTCACTGCCACACGCTGACTTTGATCCTGGCTTTGGAGAATAGACATGAAACCAGAAACGAACCACGCCCGAGACGTGGTCGTCGTCACCGGCAGCAGTGGCTACATCGGTTCGGCCGTGGTGGAGCGGCTGGCCGAAACCTTCACGGTGGTCGGTTTCGACCGCGAAACCTCGCCCCATCCACCGGCAGCGGCGGAGTGCATCTGTGTCGATGTCACCTCTGATGAAAGCGTTGCCGCCGGCATGGAACGCTTGCGCACTGCTTATGGCGATCGCATCGCGTCAGTGATCCATCTGGCGGCCTACTTCGACCTGTCTGGTGAGGAGAATCCGAAGTACGAGTCCGTCACGGTTCGCGGGAGCGAGCGTCTGCTGCGTGCCTTCCAGGACGTGGAACTGGAGCAGTTCGTCTTTGTCAGCACAATGCTCGTGCACGCACCCACGCGCCGGGGCGTGCCGATCGATGAAGAGGCACCGCTGGACGACCGCGCGCTGCCGTACCGCCAGTCGAAAAGACGGACCGAACAAGTACTGCGCAAACAGCACGACGACATCCCACTGGTCATTCTTCGCCCGGCCGGCGTTTATGACGACATGGGTCATTCAGCGTTCTTGGCCAACCAGGTTGCACGCATCTACGAGCGGCGGTTGATCGGTCATCTGTATTCAGGGGATCTTGATACCGGCCAGGCTTTTCTTCACCTCGATGATCTCACCGATGCACTGGTTCGCGTTGTAGAGCACCGCACGGAACTGCCGGTGGAGCAGACCTTGCTGCTAGGGGAAGGCGAGGCGATGGCCTTCGACGAGATTCAGCGCGAACTGGGTCGGCTCATCCATGGCGAGCATTGGCAGACGCTCGAGGTGCCCCAGGGCTTGGCCCGGACAGGGGCTTGGATCCAGACGGAAGTTCTGGATGAAGACCCTTTCATCAAGCCCTGGATGGTCGATATTTCCAGCGACCATTACGAGATAGATACCCAGTGTGCGCGAGACCTGCTCAGCTGGGCGCCGCGACACAGCCTGCGCGACACGTTGCCAGTGATGGTGGAATCGCTGCAGCGCGATCCTGTTGCGTGGTATCGCGCCAACAAGCTGAACTCCGCCCGGGTTGCGGCACGGGGCGTGGAAGCCTTGGTGCATGCGGGCCATGACACTGACGTTCAGAGCGATGGCCCAGGCGACGCAACGGCCGAGGGTGACGAGGGTTCGTCAGTGCCTTCCAGGACAGAAAGTGTTGAAGGCAACTGTGGGGAGGCCATGAAGCCACGGAAAGGCAAGATGGAGGATCACATGCAAGGCATGCGCAAGGCGCATTTTGACCTGCTGTGGGTCCACTACCTGAACATGCTGCTGGGCGCCTGGTTGCTATCCAGTCCATTCGTCTTTGGCTCATTTCAGCCCGGTGATTTCACGGCTTCCGTCCTGCGCGTCACCCAGGAGCGCGGTTTGCAGGCGCCTGAGCTTCGCAGCGCAATGCTGGGCTGGAGCGATGTCATCAGCGGACTGCTGATCATGTTGTTTTCGACAGTTTCACTCTCGCGACGTCACCGCTGGGCCCAATGGGCCAATACCTCCGTAGGCATTTGGCTGCTGTTCGCGCCATTGCTGTTCTGGGCGCCGAGCGCTGCGGTCTATGCCAACGACACCCTTGTCGGCGGACTGGTGATCACGTTCGCGATCATGGTGCCGATGATGCCGGGCATGGGCATGACCGGCATGATGGACAGCTCGGATCTGCCGTCGGGCTGGAACTATTCGCCGTCGACCTATCTGCAGCGCCTACCCATCATCGCGCTTGGCGCCTTTGGCCTGCTCGTCGCGCGTCATCTCGCCGCCTACCAGTTGGGTCACATCGACAGCGCGTGGGAACCGTTCTTCGGTGGCATTGGCAGCGGTCTCAATGGCACGGAAGCCATCATCACCTCTGATGTCTCGAAGGCATGGCCAGTGGCCGACGGTGGCCTTGGTGCCACGGTCTACATGTTCGAGGTGCTGATGGGAGTCATGGGTGGACGCAGTCGCTGGCGCACGATGCCATGGATGGTTGCCGGCTTCGGCGTGTTGGTGGTGCCACTGGGCGTGATCAGCATCTACTTCATCATTATCCAGCCAGTGGTCATTGGCACTTGGTGCAGCCTGTGCCTGCTGACGGCGCTGGCGATGCTCATCATGATCCCCTACAGCCTCGACGAAGTCGTGGCGATGGGCCAATACCTGGTCCAGAGCAGCCGCCGTGGCGAGCCGTTTTGGCGAACCTTTTTCAAGGGCGGAGCGCAGCCAGATGGCAAGCGTGGCGACACCCCGGGATTTGACGCGCCCATTCATCAGGCGGTGTCCTCAGCGGTCCGAGGCGTGACGTGGCCATGGACGCTGACTGTCTCCGCGCTCATCGGTGTCGCCTTGATGTTTACGCGGCTCCTGTTCGGTACCCAGCAATCAATGGCGGACAGTGACCATGTCGTTGGCGCTTTGATTGTCACGGCTGCCGTCATTGCGATGGCAGAGGTTGCGCGACCTCTCAGGTTCCTGAATGTCCTGTTTGGCTTCTGGTTGATTGCAGCGCCCTGGATCCTAGATGGTGCCTCGGCTATGGCGTCGTGGATGGGCGTACTGGCGGGTATCGCTGTTATCGCCATGAGTCTGCCCCGTGGCCCCAGAAGCAACGCGCACTATGGAAGTTGGGATCGATATATCGTCTGAATCATGTCAATGGCATCGCGATGGAGCGGTTGCGACTGGTGGTGCCAGCCCTGCTGGCCAACATATTCCTGCTGGTCTATTTCGCGTTCGGGCGCTTGGACGAAGCCGCGTTGATCATGCTCAGCCTACCGCTGACACTGGTCGGCGACCTGTGGCCGTTGCTGTCGATGCACATCCAGATCAACCGGTGTGATAACATCCGTTAAAACACCCAACCCTCCAGAGACACCCACCATGAAGCTCAAGATCACCGCCATCGGCAATTCCGCCGGCGTCATCCTGCCTAAGGAGCTGCTGGCGCGCTTACGCCTGGACAAGGGCGATGAACTGTACGCACTGGAGACTCCGGACGGCCTCCGCCTGACCGCGTTCGATCCGGAGCTGTCGGCGCAGATGGAAGTCGCCGAGCAGGTGATGCGCAAGCGTCGCACGCTCCTCAACAAGCTCGCCCAGTAGGAGGCCGCCGTGATCGTCTGGATCTCCCGGGCGCTGTCGCTGGCCATTCACGACCGCCAGTTGGCGGAGCATGGCGGCGGCAGTGGCGTGCGCGACGGGGGCCTGTTGGAGTCCGCCCTGGCCCGCCCGCAGCAGCTGCACACCTATGGCAACCCACCTCCGGACCTCGCAGATCTGGCCGCCAGCTTGGCCTTTGGGCTGGCACGCAACCACCCGTTCCTGGATGGCAACAAGCGCACGGCGGCCGTGGCATGCGAAGTCTTCCTCATGCTCAACAGCGCCGAGCTGCAAGCTGAGGATCTTGAGCTGTATCCGCTTTATCTCGGATTGGCTGAAGGTTCACTGGACGAGTCTGGCTTCGCCGAATGGCTGCGCCCGCGCATCGTCGCGCGTACGCAGGGCAACGTGCAGGAGCCGCGCGCGCGTTACGCCAAATGAGTGTGGGCCGGCCGACCGCGCGCCGTAGAATGAGCGGATGACCAGTTCCCCTCAATTTTTCCCCTGCATCGCTGCATGACCGACGACCTCGTTCGCCCCGCCTTCCACGGTTTCGAGCAGATCCCGCTCAGCGAATTTGCCGAGCGCGCCTACCTCGATTATTCGATGTACGTGGTGCTTGACCGCGCCCTGCCGTTCCTCGGCGACGGGCTGAAGCCCGTGCAACGCCGCATCATCTTCGCGATGAGCGAACTGGGCCTGGCCGCGGGCGCCAAGCCGAAGAAATCCGCACGCACAGTGGGCGACGTGATCGGCAAGTACCATCCGCACGGCGACAGCGCCTGTTACGAGGCGATGGTGCTGATGGCGCAGCCATTCTCGTATCGCTATCCGCTGGTCGAGGGCCAGGGCAACTTCGGGTCCACGGATGACCCGAAGTCGTTCGCGGCGATGCGCTACACCGAATCCAAGCTTTCGCCGATTGCCGAAGTGCTGTTGGGTGAACTCGGCCACGGCACGGTCGACTGGACGCCGAATTTCGACGGCACCCTGCAGGAACCGACGTGGATGCCGGCGCGGCTGCCGCACCTGCTGCTCAACGGCACCACCGGGATTGCGGTCGGCATGGCCACTGACGTGCCACCGCACAACCTCAACGAAATCGTCAGTGCATGCATACGCCTGCTGGATGATCCCGAAGCGACCGTGCGCGACCTGTGCGAGCACGTGCGCGGGCCGGATTATCCGACCGCGGCAGAAATCATCACGCCTGCGGCCGACCTGCTGGCGATGTACGAAACCGGCCACGGCAACGTGCGCGCACGCGGTGTGTTCGAGCGCGAAGGCAACAACATCGTCATCACCCAGCTGCCGCACCAGGTGTCGCCGTCGAAGATCATCGAGCAAATAGCAGCCCAGATGCGGGCCAAGAAGCTGCCTTGGCTGGAAGACATCCGCGACGAGTCCGACCACGCCAATCCGACCCGCATCGTGCTGGTGCCGCGCAGCAACCGTGTCGATGCCGATCAGCTGATGGGTCACCTGTTCGCCACCACCGACCTGGAGAAAAGTTTCCGGGTCAACATGAACGTCATTGGTTTGGACGGGCGTCCCCAGGTCAAGAACCTGAAGATGCTGCTGAGCGAATGGCTGGTGTTCCGCACCAGTACGGTGACCCGTCGCCTCACCCATCGGCTGGAAAAAGTCGAGCGCCGGCTGCACCTGCTGGACGGCTTGCTGATCGCATTTCTCAACCTGGATGAAGTGATCCGCATCATCCGCAGCGAGGACGAACCGAAGCAGGCGTTGATCGCGCGCTTCAAGTTGAGTGACGACCAGGCCGACTACATCCTCGACACCAGGCTGCGCCAGCTGGCGCGACTGGAAGAGATGAAAATTCGCGGCGAGCAGGACGAACTCGACAAGGAGCGCAATCAGTTGATGGCGATACTTGCCAGCAAGGCGAAACTGCGCAAGCTGATCAAGGACGAATTGCTGGCCGATGCCAAGAAGTTCGGCGACGCGCGTCGCAGTCCGCTGGTCGCGCGCGGCGCCGCGCAGGCGCTGGACGAAGCCGAACTGGTCGCCAGCGAACCGATGACCGTGGTGCTCAGTGAGAAAGGCTGGGTGCGCGCGGCCAAGGGCCACGACATCGACGGGACGACCTTGAGTTATCGCGAAGGCGACAGCCTGCTGGCCGCGGTACGCGGACGCAGCAATCTGCAGGCGGCATTCCTGGACAGCACAGGCCGCAGCTATTCAACCGCCGTGCATACGCTGCCCAGCGCACGTGGCAACGGCGAGCCGTTGAGCGGTCGCTTCAGCCTGCCCGCGGGCGCGACGTTCCAGGCCGTGGCAAGCGCCGACAACGACAGTCGCTTCGTGATCGCTTCAAGCCATGGCTATGGCTTCGTTACCCGTTTCGAGAACCTGACTGGCCGCAACAAAGCCGGCAAGGCGCTGCTCTCATTGGGGGATGGCGGCCGCGTGTTGCAACCGGCGGCGGTCAGCAATGTCGATGCCGACCGCATCGTCGCGGTTACCACAGCTGGGCACGTACTGGCCTTCGCGTTGGCCGAATTGCCGGAACTCGACAAAGGCAAGGGCAACAAGATCATCGACATTCCGAAAGCCAAACGCGGCACCGAGCGCGTGGTCGCGGTCGCGGTGGTCCCGGTCGGCGGCAAGCTGCTGGTCGCCAGCGGCGCACGCACGATGACGTTGTCGTTCAATGACCTGGACGCTTACAGGGGCGCACGTGGTTCGCGCGGCGGCCTGCTGCCACGGGGCTGGCAGAAGGTGGATGGACTCATTGTCGAATGACAGGCGTCGAGAGCGCCGGGTGTTTCGCGTAGCCGCATTTGGAGCGGCGTAGCGAAATACCCGGCGCTAGGCGGCGGCGCCCCGGGGGAGACACATGCAACCAGATTTCTGGCACCAACGCTGGGCCGACAACCAGATCGGTTTCCATCAGTCCGCGCCAACAACTCTGTTACTCAAGCATTGGCCAACGCTGGGCGTGGACGCGGGCACCACCGTGTTCGTGCCGCTATGTGGGAAATCGCTGGACATGGTTTGGCTGGCATCGCAGGGACACCGCGTGCTCGGTGTCGAACTTTCGCAACTGGCGGTGGAACAGTTCTTCGCCGAACACGCGCTCACGCCAAAGATCCGGGCATCGCAATACGGCACCCATTACTGCGCAGGCGGCATCGAGATCATCCAAGGCGATGCGTTCGGGCTGGACGCGGAGCTGCTTGCAGACTGCGTTGCAGTGTTCGATCGCGCCGCGATGATCGCGCTGCCGCCGCCGATCCGCGCACGTTATGCCGATGAACTCTATGCGCGGCTGCCCACCGGATGCACGGATTTGCTGGTGACGCTGGAGTATCCGCAGGCCGAACGCGACGGTCCGCCCTTCGCGATTGCCGAGGCCGAAGTACGCGCGCGCTATGCCCCGAGATGGGACATCGACTTGCTTGAACGCAGATCAATCGCACCGGACCATCCCAACTTCGTGGGCGGCGTGTCGAAGCTGGATACGGCGGTGTACAAGCTGCGGCACCGCTGAAACCAGCTTGCGCGCTGGTTGATCCAGATCAAGAGATCACGGCCGACCGCTGCCTAAGCTGCGGTCATGGAGTTGCAACCCCTCACCTTCAGCGCCGACCTGTTGCGCCGCCACGACCGGCCGGGGCCGCGCTATACCTCGTACCCGACCGCGCCGCAGTTCAGCAGCAGTTTCGGAGAACAGGCCCTGCGCGATGTCGCGCTGTCCAGCAATGGCGACCCGATCCCGCGCCGGCTGTCGCTGTACGTGCACGTGCCGTTCTGCAGCAGTCCCTGTTTCTACTGTGGCTGCAATCGCATCATCACCCGCGACACCGCGCGCGGCGATGCGTATCTGGTACGGCTGTATCGCGAGATCGCACTGGCCGCCACATTGTTTGATCGCGACCGCGAGGTGATCCAGCTGCATTTCGGCGGTGGCACCCCGAACTTCCTGTCGCCCGCGCAACTGCACGAGGTGGTCGACACGCTGCGCAGCCACTTTCGTTTTTCCGATTCCAACGAACGCGACATCTCGATCGAACTGGACCCGCGCTTCGTCAACGCCAGCGACATCGCCGAACTGGCGCTTGCCGGCTTCAACCGGACGAGCTTCGGCGTGCAGGACTTCGGTCCGGCCGTACAAATCGCGGTCAACCGTATCCAGTCGGTGGAAGAGACCCGCGCAGTCGTCGATGCCTGCCGCTGCAATGGGTTCAAGTCGGTCAACGTCGACCTGATTTATGGCTTGCCGAAGCAGAATCTTGCCGGCTTCACGCGGACCTTGGACATCGTCGCCGACATGCGTCCGGACCGGGTCGCTGTGTATGGCTATGCGCACATGCCGCGGATGTTCAAGGCGCAGAAGCAGATCGTGGAAACCGACCTGCCCGATGCCGAAACCCGGCTAGGCCTGCTGCAACTGGCGATCAAGCGCCTGATCGCAGCGGGTTACCAGTACATCGGCATGGATCATTTCGCCCTGCCGGACGACGAACTGGCGCTGGCGCAGGCGCGCGGCAGCCTGCATCGCAATTTCATGGGCTACACGACGCACGCCGATAGCGACTTGCTGGGCCTTGGCGTAAGTGCGATCAGCCACATCGGCGACAGCTTCAGCCAGAATCCGCGCGACCTGGCGAGCTGGCAGGCCGCGCTGGATGACGGCCACTTGCCGGTGTTCCGCGGCATGCGCCTGGACGAAGACGACCAGTTGCGCGCCGACCTGATCCAGCAATTGATGTGCCAGGGCGAAATCCCGATTCGGGCCTTGGAACGCCGCCATGGCATCGATTTCAACGACTATTTCGCCGATGCGTTGGTCAAATTGCAGCCATTGGTGGATGACGGACTGGCGCG
>JBBSTP010000077.1:0-9489 GCA_038235795.1 Lysobacterales bacterium
AGCGCGAACCTCTTTGCTCATCGCGCCGACCAGGCCCTGCTTTGAGCTGGCCATCTCGCCGAACAACGACTTCAATGCTGGATTCGGCACCGCCTTGGCGGCATCGTTGTAGAACGTAGCGCTGTCGCGGGTGATCTCGATCAGGTCATTGAGTGTGTCGATTTTTTCGGTACGAATGGTATCGATCGTGGTCTTGGTATTCATGGGTGGACTCCTTGTCATGCTCATCGGCAGCGCTTCGGTCATTCGATGCGCCATGACCCGATGATGTGATGTGTCGATGGCAGCGGATGCTTGCTTGCACCTTGCGGTGTTTTTGCAGCAGTGCCTTTGAATTCGACTTGACCAATATCGCACAAGCCCCGTTAACGCAATGTATAAATTATTGATTCTCAAGTATATTTTGATGCCAGGCTGATCGTGGGTGGATTCCGGGCACGCCTGCTTGGGTTACTCTGCACGTCCCCGAATTGATGGAGCCTGCGATGCAACGGATCACCCTGTTCCTGGCAATCGTGATGTCCACCGGCGCTTGCAGCTGCACCACCAACATGCGTGCAGATGCCATGCAGGTCGAGCCTGCGGTATCCGCTGCGCTGCAGGCTGCGATCAATTCCCCCGTCCGCGAGGCAAACAACCGCGCGCGCGATGACTACCGCCATCCATTGCAGACGCTTGCGTTCTTTGGCGTGCAGCCAAACCACACCGTGATCGAAATCACGCCCGGCGGCGGTTGGTACAGCGAAATCCTGGCGCCCTATCTGAACGCCGGCGGTCATTACATCGCTGCGGTGCCCGCGGCCGCCGCCGACAGCAATGGCGGTCGGCGCAACGCCAGCTTCCGCGACAAGCTGATGGGCGATGCGCGTACCGCGGGCGCACAGATCATCGAAGGCGACGCCAAGGCGCCGTCGTTCGGCGCGCCGGCAACCGCGGATGCGGTGCTGACCTTCCGCAATGTGCACAACTGGGTCGCCGCGGGCAACGCCGATGCGTACTTCCGTGAATTTTTTGCCGTGCTCAAGCCGGGCGGCGTGCTCGGCGTCGTCGACCATCGCGCCAGGCCCGGCACCGACCTGGAAACGATGAAATCCTCCGGCTACCTCACCGAAGCACTGGTAACGAAATTCGCCACCGACGCCGGCTTCGTGCTGGAGGCCAGCAGCCGAATCAATGCGAACCCGAAGGACGACGCCAATCACCCGAACGGGGTGTGGACGCTGCCGCCGGTCAATCGCCACGATGCGACCGACGATGCGATGTACAAGGCCATTGGCGAGAGCGACCGCATGACCTTGCGCTTCCGCAAACCTGCCGCGTAGTGACTGCGTGGCCAGACCCTGCGCCTGCACCGCGCGCGGGCGCTGAGGCGCTGATGGGTCGATGATGAATCCCTTGGCTCCGAACGCTCCTGCGTGACACGTGTTGATCGGGTTCAACAAACCATTTGCGGTGCTGTGCCAGTTCACCGACCGCAGCTTGCCGCCGCGGCCGACCCTGGCCGGATTCGGCCTGCCCGCCGGCGTCTATCCGGCTGGCCGGCTCGATTTCGACAGTGAAGGTCTGTTGCTGTTGACCGATGACGGCGCACTGGCGCATACCCTGACCGATCCGCGCCACAAACAGCCCAAGACCTACCAGGTGCAAGTCGAGGGCACGCCGGACCCCATGCAGTTGGCAGCGTTGCGCGGTGGTGTAGACCTCAATGACGGCCCGTCCCTGCCAGCGCAGGCACGTTCGATCGATGATCCGGTGTTATGGCCGCGGGATCCGCCCGTGCGTTTCCGAAAAATGGTGCCCGACACCTGGTTGGAATTGATCATCCACGAAGGGCGCAATCGCCAGGTCAGGCGAATGACGGCGGCGGTTGGCCTGCCGACATTGCGCCTGGTACGGGTGGCGGTGGGCGGATACGCACTGGGTGCACTGCAGCCGGGGCAATGGCGCCTTGTGGACCCGCGTTAGGTCTCACAAGCTGAATGGTTCAGATGACGGGCGCGCCAGCGTTCTCACCGGCGGTGGGAATCGCGGGATTGTCTGATAACGTCACTGACCGCCCGCTCCAGGGGGATGTGAGGCGTGGGGGCCTTTCCAATGACTCAGACCCAATTGCCATCGAGTGCCGGCACGATCCTTGTGGTCGACGACCAGGCGGCAAACGTACGCGTCGTGGGCACCCTGCTCGGTCGCGTGGGCTACACGGTCATCCCCGCGCACAGCGGTCCCGAGGCGTTGGCTGCGGTGCGCGAAGAAACCCCCGACCTGATCCTGCTCGACATGATGATGCCGGGCATGGATGGCTTCGAGCTTCTGGCCGCGCTGCGCGAGATCGATTCATTGCGCAAGGTGCCGGTGGTGTTCCTGACCGCTGCGCAGGATCGCGACCTGCTTTTGCGTGCGTTTGAAGCCGGCGCGGTGGATTACGTCACCAAGCCGTTCATGCCGGAAGAGCTGTTGGCGCGGGTCGGCGCGCATCTGGGCCTGAAGCTCACCCGCGACCGGCTGGAACGGGTGGCACGCGAACGCCAGGAACTGGTCAACCTGGTCGCACACGACCTGAAGAATCCCCTAAGCAGCGTGCTGTTCGCCACCCAGATGCTGCAGCTGCCGGACTGCAAGCCGGAACGGGCTCCCCGCTACATACAGGTCATCCACGAAAGCGCCAACGATGCGGTCGGTTACATCCGCAATTACCTCGAGAACCAGTCACGGGCCACGCATAGCGCGCAGGACCAACGTGCCGACCTGAGCGACACCCTTGACTGGGTCGTGCAGCGCTACGAATTGCAGTTGGATGCGCGCGGCATGCGCCTGTCCACCAGTGCACCGGAAGTGATGGGACACGTTGCCATCGACGCGCTGGTCCTGCGCCAGGTCACCGAGAACCTGGTCAGCAATGCAATGAAGTACGCAGTGGACGGCGGTGAACTTGAATTGGTCGTAGCGCCCGCCGCACCAGGTTACTGGCGCTTGTCGGCGCGTGATCGTGGTCCGGGTATTCCCGCCTCGCTGCAACGCGAGTTGTTCAAGCCGTTCCGGCGCTTGACCGAGGTCGATCCGGCCGCAGGTCTTTCCAGTGGCCTGGGGCTGTCATTGGCCAAGCAGATCGTCGCCAATGCCGGCGGCGAGCTCTGGTACGAAGACCGCGAAGGCGGCGGCGCCTGCTTCGTGATCGAACTGCCTCAGGCCGCAGGCTGACGCGCCTCCATGCGCACCGCGGCTTGAGCTAGCAGTCAAAGGGTGGAATCAGGCGCCGGCGGTGTTCGAGCCTGCCTTGCTTGCCCGAGCGGACGCCTTTCGCGCAGCCTTGCGTGCACGCGGTTTGGCATCGATGCGGGTGGCCGTTCCATCAATCGGCCCGTTTTCCACGCGTTTGGCGTGTTGACGCGCCACCAGCCACAGCAGGCCAGCACCCGCGATGGTTGCGCCGGCAAGCACCGGATTTCGGCGTACAAGCTTGGTCGCAACCCGCGTACCGGTCTTGATGGCGCCCAGCGCAGCACCTGTCTCCATCCACTGCATCGCCTTGCCGGGTACGGCCTTGCGAAGACCGTGGCCGATTTCGCCCATCAGTTCCAGTGCGCGGTCTTGTACGTTGTCGATCCTGTTCATGCGGGTTCCTTCAAGACATAAGACATGCGGCCTTTAGCCGGTTCCAGTCAAGGATCTTCAGGCCAGTGTTCACGAGGCGTGATCGCATCTCGCAACGGTTCAGGAACTCGCAACATGCAGAGCATGTACGGCATGGCGGGGAATCTCATGTGCCGCGCGGCTTGGCCCGATGGGTCGCGATGGCGTTGCACGGGTCGTCGGGCCACGGGTGCCGGGGGTAACGTCCCTTCATCTCCTTCTTCACTTCCGGATACGTGCGCGCCCAGAACCCGGCCAGGTCCTGGGTCACCTGCAGCGGGCGGCCCGCCGGCGACAGCAGATGGATGGTCAAAGGCACGCGTCCGTCGGCGATGCGCGGAGTGTCGTTGAGGCCGAACAATTCCTGAAGTTTCACCGCCAGCACCGGCGACGCTGGATGGCCCTCATCGTCAAGCGCGTAGTCGATGCGCCGCTGCATGCCCGAGGGCACGGTGAAGCGCGTCGGCGCCAACGCATCGATGCGCTCCCGCTGGGCCCAGTCGAGCTGCCCTTTCAAGGCCTCGCCCAATTCGGCCTCGGCAAGCGCATCAAGCCGGCTCTTGCCGGCGAACGTGGGCAGCAGCCAGGCATCCAGTGAATCCAGCAAGGTCGCCTCGGACAGGTCCGGCCATCCGAGTTCCGGCATCCATGCGCGCAGGCCTTGTACCCGGTTGCGCCACTGCATCGACGCCTCGTTCCACGGCAGTACATCCAGGCCCATCGCCCGCACTGCATCGATCAAGGCGCGCGCCGCGTGCGCAGGATCGACCCGCCCTGCCGGTCGGCTTGACAGCACGATACCGTCGAAGCGTTCGATGCGTTCGCCAACCAGCGCGCGCTTGTCGGCGTCCCAGCGTGTTTCATCGCCCTCGTGGAAGTGGCTGCGGAAGGCTTCGCGCAGATGGCGTTCGTCGACCGGCGCGGCGCGCAGCAACAACGCGTCCTTCGCCTCGAACCGCAGCTCGCTGGCGACCAGCCAGGGTTCCCCATACAACGCGCTGTCATCGAACAAGCGCACCATCCGCCCATTCGTCAATTGATAGCGCTTGGGATCGTTGGGATGCTGTCGCGCGATGCGATCGGGAAACGCATGCGTGAGCAGGTCGCCCAAGATGTGCGGGGGTGCGCTGCGCGGCGGTATTGCCTTGCAACCCAGACGACGGCGCCATTGTGTGGCTGCCGCATCGATCGCCTGCAAGGCCGCGCGATGCGCATCGGCCGGCGGACTGCCGTCGCGGAATGCGGCGAGCGCCTGCCAGCGCTCGGCCACCGCATCGCCGCGCGTGCGCAACGGATCGCGTGCATCCAGCAACGCGACGAGGTCGCAGGCCAGCGCCTGCTGTCGCGGCGCGTCAGCAGCAAGCAGCATCGCGGCGACCCGTGGATGCGTGCCGAGGGCAAGCATGCGCCGGCCAGTCGCGGTGATGATGCCACCTGAATCCAGCGCGCCAAGCCTGCGCAACAGATCACGGCCTGCGGCCATTGCACCGACAGGTGGCGGATCGACGAAGCGCAGCGCGTCGCTGCCCCAGGCCGCCAACTCCAGCGCCAGCGGCGCCAGCTCCACTTGCACGATTTCCGGGCGGCGCTGCGGCTCCAGCCGTTGCGATTGCGGCCATAGCCGATACGCCCAGCCGTCGGCGACGCGGCCGGCGCGACCCGCGCGCTGGTCGGCCGACGCCTGCGCGATGGTGACGAGGTCCAGCCGCGAGAATCCGCTGTTGGGCTCGAAGCGCGGCTCACGCGCCAGCCCGCTGTCGATCACCACGCGCACGCCGGGCAGTGTCACCGAGGATTCGGCGACATTGGTCGCCAGCACCACGCGTCGCATGCCATCGAGCGACGGCTGCAGCACGCGCGACTGCTGGTCCACTGGCAGCTCGCCATGCAGCTGCAGGATCTCGACATTCGGGCCAACCGCATCCATAAGCAGGCGCTGCGCGCGCTCGATCTCGCGCCGGCCGGGCAGGAACACCAGCACGTCGCCGGGATGCGTGGCCAATGCGTGTTCGACGGCGCGTCTGAGTTGATGCTCCAGCGCCTCGTCTCGCCGCGCCGGAAAATGATCCACCACGACCGGGAACGCGCGGCCCGCGCTGGAAAGCCGCGGTGCATCGAGGAACCCGGCGAGTCGTTCGCCGTCCAGCGTCGCCGACATCACCACGATCCGCAGGTCTTCGCGCAGGCCTGCCTGCACGTCCAGGGCCAGCGCCAGGCCGAGGTCGCCGGCCAAGTGACGTTCGTGGAATTCGTCGAACACGATTGCACCGACACCGGCAAGTTCGGGGTCGTCCTGCAGCATGCGGGTGAGGATGCCTTCGGTGACGACCACGACGCGCGTGTTCGCGGAGACCCTGTTCTCGAAGCGAATGCGGTAGCCGACGGTTTCCCCGACCGCTTCGCCCAGCTGTTTCGCCATGAAGTCCGCCGCCGCGCGCGCAGCAACACGGCGCGGCTCCAGCATGACGATCCTGCGTCCGCCCAGCCAATCGGCATCCAGCAACGCCAACGGCACCTGGGTGGTCTTGCCGGCGCCGGGCGGCGCTTCCAGCACCAGGCGCGGGTGTGCGGCCAGCGATTCACGGATCGCCGGCAGCAGGTCGTGGATGGGGAATTTCACTTCGCTCACAAGGCAAGGATACGGGGCCGCGCATCGTGACTTCGAAAGTCAAATGGTGCGGAGCGCTGCCGTCGCGGTGTGGCGTCTTGCCGCGGTAAGCGCGCCAGTAAGGCGCGCGCCCGAATCGGCGCATGGATGTGCCGACTGAGGGAAAGCGGCATGCGCCACGGCGTGGCGGCAGCGCCAGTAAACTCCCTGCATGCACCTCATCGACATCGGCGCCAACCTCACCCACGCCAGCTTCGACCACGACCGCGACGCCGTGCTGCAACGCGCGCGCGATGCCGGCGTGACCCGGATGATCATCACTGGCGCGAGTCGTGAACATTCGCCGCAGGCACTCGCGCTGGCGCAACAACACCCTGGTGAATTGTTTGCCACTGCCGGCGTGCATCCGCACCACGCGATCGAATACACCGATGAATGCGATGCCGAGATGCGCGCCCTGCATGAGCATCCGGAAGTGGTCGCGGTCGGCGAATGTGGCCTGGACTTCAACCGTGATTTCTCACCGCGCCCGGCGCAGCGCAAGACCTTTGAGCGACAGTTGCAGCTTGCTAGCGAAAACCGCAAACCCCTGTTCCTGCACCAGCGCGATGCGCACGCCGACTTCATGGCGATGATGAAGAACTTCGATGGCCGCATCGGACCCGCGGTCGTGCATTGCTTCACCGGCACGCGCGAGGAACTGTTCGACTACCTGGATGCCGACTGGCATATCGGCATCACCGGCTGGTTGTGCGACGAACGCCGCGGCCTGCACCTGCGCGAGCTGGTCAAGCACATCCCGGCCAACCGGCTGATGATTGAAACCGATGCGCCCTACCTGCTGCCACGCATGGTCAGGCCGCAGCCTTCGCACCGCCGCAACGAACCGATGTACCTGGCGCATATCGTGGAGGAACTTGCGCGCGACCGTGTCGAGGAGGTAGCGGCCGTCGCTGCCGCGACCAGCGCCACTGCGGCGGCGTTTTTCCGCTTGCCCGCGCCCTGAATCCAGCCCGGATACTTATTGTACTGGTCGGTACATGATTGGGTTAGACTGGGCGCCCGCCTGCTTTTCAAGACACCCGCGCATGCGCCACAAACTCCCTGTACTCGTCCTGCTCGTGTCCCTGGCGGCGGCAACTGCCGCCTGCAGCAAGGAGGATGAGGCGGCTGCCGACGCCGCACCCACGGGCGCGATGGCCGTCACCGTGGTGCCCGCCAAATCGCAACAGATCCAGCGCAGCGTGCTGGTGTCCGGACCGGTGTCGGCATGGGAGGAAATGCAACTTGGGGTGGAAGTCAGCGGGTTGCGCGTGACCGCGCTGAAGGTCGATGTCGGCCAGCAGGTGCGCAAGGGCCAACTGCTGCTTCAACTCGACCATCGCAGCCTGGACAGCGACCTGGCCCAGGCCAACGCCGCCCTGCGCGAAGCCGAAGCCGGCGCATCGCTGGCTCGTTCGCAACTGGCCCGCGGCCAGCTTCTGGTCAAGGACAAGTACATCAGCGCGACCCAGCTGGATGAGTTGCGCGCCGGTCGCATTCAGGGCGAGGCCCGCGTCGGCACCGCGCGTGCGATGCGCGACACAGCCGCGTTGCGGCGTAGTTTCGCCGACTTGCGCGCCCCCGATGCCGGGGTGATTTCCAAGCGGCTGGTGCAACCGGGGCAAGTGGTCGGCTCCGGCAGCGAACTGCTGCGACTGATCCGCCAGGGCCGACTGGAATGGCGGGCTGAACTGGCCGAAGCCGAGCTCGCGCGGGTCAAGCCCGGCGATCGCATCGAACTGTCCACGCGTGACGGCAGGACAGTCGTCGGCAGCGTGCGCGCAGTCAGCCCGGGTGTGGACGCCAACACGCGCACCGGCACCATCCATGCCGACCTGCCGCAGCCCGAGGGATTGCAAACCGGAACGTTCCTGCAAGGCCGCATCGATACCGGCATGGCCCAGGCCGTCACCGTGCCCGCAGCAACAGTGGTCCAGCGCGACGGCCACCCCAACGTGTTCACGGTCGATGGCAAGGGCATCGTGCACCGCGTGCGCATCCGTACCGGCGGCAATGACGCAGGCCGGGTCGAAGTACTCGAGGGGCTCAAGGTGGGCGATGCCGTGGTCGAGCAGGGCGCCGGCTTCCTCGGCGAGGGCGACAGTGTGCGTATCGTCGAAGCGACCACTGTGGCGCCTGCATCGGCAGCCACCGCCATCCCGGCCGCCACGCGATGAGTGGCGGCGGCAGTCTTTCCACCTGGGGCATCCGCAACCCGGTCCCCGCGGTGATGCTGTTTTTCGTGCTGTGCGTGGCTGGCCTGTGGGGCTTCCACCAATTGCCGGTGGCGCGCTTCCCGGACATCGCCTTTCCGATGACGGTCGTGACGATCACCCAGCCGGGCGCGTCGCCGACGCAGCTGGAAACCGAGGTCACCCGCAAGGTCGAGGACTCGGTCGCCACCCTGGACAACGTCAAGCGCGTGGTATCGACCGTGGTGGAAGGCACTTCGACCACGCAAGTCGAGTTCAACCTTGATGCGGACCTGATGACCGCACTCAATGACACCAAGGACGCGGTGACCCGGATCCGGATGAATCTGCCGCAGGACATCCAGGAACCGATCATCTCCAAGGTCGAGATCGGCGGCTCGTTGCTGACCTACGCAGTCAGTGCGCCGGGTATGGCGCCGGATGAGTTGTCGTGGTTCGTCGATCGCTCCGTGATGCGCGCGCTGTACGGCGTGGAAGGCGTCGCCGCGGTCAACCGCATCGGCGGCGTCGAGAGGCAGATTCGGGTGGACCTGGATCCGCGCGCGCTGCAGGCGCATGGCGTCACCGCCGGCGACATCAGCCAGCAACTGGCGGCGACCCAGGTCGAGCGGGCCGGCGGCAAGACCGAGCTGGATGGTGGCCAGCAGACCGTGCGCACCATTGGTAGCGTCACCGATGCGCAGTCATTGCGCGATTATTCGATTGCACTGGACAACGGCCAGGACGTGCGCCTGTCGGCGTTGGCCACCGTCAGCGACGGCGCCGCCGATGCGTCCCAGCTCGCCCTGCTCGATGGCAAGCCCGTGGTCGGCTTCTCGCTGGCGCGCACGCGCGGCGCGGACGAACTCAAGGTCCGTGACGGTGTGAAGGCCGCGCTCGACGAACTGGCCAAGGCACATCCGGGCACCCGTTTCAGCCTGATCACCGATATGTCGGAAGAGACCGAGCGCTCGTATTCGTCGTCGATGACGATGCTGGTGGAAGGCGCGTTGCTGG
>JBBSTP010000078.1:0-9061 GCA_038235795.1 Lysobacterales bacterium
CTGTTGCCGGAAACAAGATGGTTCTTGGCGGTATTGACCGCAATCCGGTGCAGCCAGGTCGAGAACTGGGCGTCGCCGCGGAAACTGCCGATGGCCCGGTAGGCGCGGATGAAGGTGTCCTGGGCCACATCCTGGACTTCGCTCCAGTCGCGGATGTAGCGCGAAATCAGCGCACCGACGCGATGCTGGTACTTGCGCACCAGCAGGTCGAAGGCGGCGCTGTCGCCGCGTTGCACGCGGGCAACGAGATCCTGGTCAAGGGCTTGCGACACGTCATCCTCTGCCATTTCGCGCCGTGCCTCGGAGGTGGGCCCGGTGCGTACGGGCTGTATGACCATGTGGTCGGGCTTAAGTTCCCGAAAGTAAGGAGTGCCGCAACGTCCGAGGTGGTGCCACATTTGACGGCATTCAAGCTGCGCCGGGATGATAGGGGTCCCCTACATACCCTTACGGATGGTACGCCCAATGGCTGCAGTCCCCGGCACGAATGGCTTCGATGGCTTCGACGGTCTCCGCTTCCAGCATTGGCAGGTGGAGCCGCGCGAAGACGGCGTCCTGTTGCTCGGGCTGGATCGTGCCGGCGAATCGGTCAATGCGCTGGCCCAGGACGTCCTGCTGGAGCTTGACGCGCTGCTGGAGCGGATCGCGCTGGATCCCCCCAAGGGCGTGGTGATCCGCTCGCTCAAGGCCAGCGGCTTCATCGCCGGCGCCGATATCCGCGAATTCGCCGAGTTCGATGCCCTGGGCACTACCGACGACGCCATCCGCCGCGGCCAGCAGGTGTTCCAGCGCCTGTCGGAACTACCCTGCCCCACGGCGGCTGCGATTCATGGCTTTTGCATGGGCGGCGGCACCGAACTGTCGCTGGCCTGCCGCTATCGGGTGGCCTCGAACGATCCCTCGACCCGGATCGGCTTGCCGGAAGTGAAGCTTGGCATCTATCCCGGCTGGGGTGGCAGCGTTCGCCTGCCATGTTTGGTCGGTGCACCAGCTGCGTTCGACATGATGTTGACCGGCCGCAGCCTGTCGGCGTCCGCTGCGCGCGCGATTGGCCTGGTCGACAAGATCGCGGAACCCGCGATGCTGGTCGATGCCGCGATCGAACTCGCCAAGCGCGGCAGCCAACATCCACTCCAGCAACGTCTCACTGCCTGGGTGACCAACACCTGGCCGGCGCGGCAAATCCTCGCCCCGATGCTGGTCAAACAGGTCGCGCGCAAAGCGCGCAAGGAACATTACCCTGCGCCGTACAGCCTGATCGAAACCTGGCGCCGCAGCGGTGGCCAGATCCAGTCGCGCCTATCCGCCGAGCGCCGCTCGGTAGTGAAGCTTTCGGCCACGCCAACCGCGCGCAACCTGATCCGGGTGTTTTTCCTGCAGGAGCGGCTCAAGGGCATCGGCGGCAAATCCACGAGCGCCGGCATCCAGCGCGTGCACGTGATCGGCGCCGGCGTGATGGGCGGCGACATCGCGGCGTGGGCGGCCTACAAGGGCTTTGAGGTGACGTTGCAGGATCGCGAGCAAGGCTTCATCGATGCCGCGCTCACCCGCGCGCAGGCCCTGTTCACCAAGAAGGTGAAAGACGAGGCGAAGCGCCCGGCGGTCGCTGCGCGATTGAAGTCGGACCTTGCCGGCGACGGAATTGCCAATGCCGACCTGGTGATCGAGGCGATCATCGAGCAGGCCCAGGCCAAGCGCGACCTGTATGCCAGCATCGAACCACGCATGAAGGCCGACGCCTTGCTCACCACCAACACCTCGTCGATCGCCTTGACCGAGCTGAGCGGCCACATCGCCAGGCCCGCGCAGTTCGCCGGCCTGCACTATTTCAATCCGGTCGCATTGATGCCGCTGGTCGAGATCATCCACCACCACGGGATGGCCGCCGAGACCCAGCAGCGCCTGGCCGCGTTCTGCAAGAAGCTCGACAAGCTGCCGGTGCCGGTTGCCGGCACTCCCGGCTTTCTGGTCAACCGGGTGTTGTTCCCGTACATGCTGGAAGCGATGACCGCGTATGCCGAGGGCATTCCCGGCCCTGTGATCGACAAGGCCGCGGTGAAGTTCGGCATGCCGATGGGACCGATCGAACTGGTCGATACGGTCGGGCTTGACGTTGCGTCAGGCGTCGGCGCTGAACTTGCGCCATTTCTTGGCCTGCCGATCCCGGCTGCGCTGCAAAGCCCGCCGGAACAGGGCAAGCGCGGCAAGAAGGACGGCCAGGGCCTGTACCGCTGGCAAGACGGCAAGCCGCAGAAGCCCGAAGTGCCCAGCGACTACAAGGTGCCCGACGACCTGGAGGATCGTCTGATCCTGCCGCTGCTCAACGAAGCGGTGGCCTGCCTGCACGATGGCGTGGTTGCCGATGCGGAACTGCTGGATGCCGGGGTGATCTTCGGAACCGGTTTCGCACCATTCCGCGGTGGCCCGATCCAGTACATCCGCGAGACCGGCGTTGACGCCCTGTTCGCGCGACTGAAGGCTTTGCAGGCGACCCATGGCGATCGTTTCGTGCCACGCCCTGGCTGGGACAGCCCGTTGCTACTCGAATCCGCGCAGTAACGTCAGCGCCATGGCCCCCTCTACGTTAGAGGGGGCGCGCGACAGCGCAGGGAGTGTGGAAGCAATGGCCGGAGCCCGAAGTTTGCGCAGCAAATTCTGGGGATGTAATTCGCGCCGTTTGGCGAATTACATTGTCTGCGTCGGCTGGTCCGCGTTGAGGGTGCCGGCCAACACGGTTTCGATCTTGCTGCGCACTGCCTCACCCTCGGCAGTGTCCGCAAACTGCACGCCGATGCCGGCGGTGCGGTTGCCCTGTGCGCCGGTCGGGGTCACCCAGCACACGCGCCCAGCCACCGGCAGGCGCTCGGAAGAATCCGGCAGCGTCAGCAGCAGGAAGACTTCATCGCCGATGAAATAGCGACGCGGGGTCGGCACGAAGATGCCGCCCTGCTTGATGTAGGGCATGTAGCCGTTGTAGAGCTGGGCCTTGTCCTTCACCACCAGCGACAGGATGCCTTGCCGTGCGCCGCCCGCACCCGTTGGTCCACTCATGCGTCCCCCTTCATCCACACCAAGTCAGCAAGGTTTCGGCCACCGCCAGATCCGCGCGCACGGTGCTGCGCAACAGATTGCGCGTGCGATTGGCGGCGTCGAACCGCGCGGCCAGCGTGCGGGTTCGCGCCGGATCGGTCAAGCCGGCCGCCTCCTGCAAGGCCAGTTCCGCCAAATGCATCAAGCGCTCATCCGCACGACCGTCAGCCACCCAGCGCTGCGCCAGCTCGACCGCTGCCGCCTGTCCACGCTGCAAGGCCTGCGTATCCTGCTGCACCGACCGACGCAAGGCCAGGCCATCGCCGGCAATCCAAGCATCGGCCAGACCGGGGTGGCCACGCGCCGCGTCCAACGCCTCGTTCGCCGCAGCGAGCGGATGCCCGCGATCGCGTAACCATTCCAGTGCTTCCGCGCGTGGTGGCAGGCGCAATTCCAATCGCTGGCAACGGCTGCGGATAGTCGCCGGCAAACGCGCCGGATTGCTCGACAGCAGCCACAGGTAACGGCCGGACTGCGGTTCTTCGAGCGTCTTCAGCAGTGCATTGAAGGCGCTGTAGTTGATTGCATCGGCCGGGTCGATCATCGCCACCTGCGTGTCGCCCATCCGCGGCGTCAACGTCAACTTCTCCGAGAGTGCGCGCACCTGTTCAATCACCAGTTCAGTGCGCGGCTTGCCCGTCTTCTGGTTGACCTCGTAGCCGAGCAGCATCAGGTCCGGATGCGCGCTATGCCCCCACGGATGCGAAGGCGCGCCGTCCGGTCGTGTCTCCAGCGGATCGTATTGCGAACGCGATTCAAACAACGCGCAGCTGCGGCATTCGTCGCAGGCCTCGCCATCGGCCAGTGGTGCCAGGCACAAGACCCGCCGCGCGAGGTGCTCGGCCAGCACGCGCTTGCCGATGCGTTCCGGTCCCACGATCAACGTTGCGTGGCCCAGTTGCCCGCTCGCAAGCGCTTTCGCCGCGTGCTGGTAGGCGCGTTGTTGCCACGGACTGAGCGAGGGCAGCACGCTCATGCCAACGCTTGCCGATACGCGTTCAATGCGTCTACCGCAACAGACCCCACAGCGCCGGCAGACGGGCTGGCATCGATCACACGAAACCGCCGTGGCTGCTCGGCTGCACGCGCCAGGAAGCCGGCGCGCACGCGCTCGAAGAATTCATCGCGCTCACGTTCGATTCGGTCCGGCAGCAGGTCGCGCCCGCGTGTGCGCTCGCGCCCATGCGCGATGCCTAGATCCAGCAGCATGGTCAGGCCGGGCTCGATGCCGACCACCTGGCGCTCAAGTTCGGCGATGAACGCTGCATCCAGGCCGCGGCCCGCGCCCTGATAGGCAAAACTCGAGTCGGTGAAGCGATCGCTGATCACCCACGCGCCACGCCGCAATGCCGGGACAATCCGTTCGCGTACGTGCTGGGCGCGCGAGGCGAACATCAGCAGCAATTCGGTTTCCGGCAGCGCGGCTTCGTGCGCAGGATCCAGCAACAGCTCGCGGATGCGTTCGGCCAGTGGCGTGCCGCCGGGCTCGCGCGTGCACACCACTTCCAATCCGTCCGCCTGCACCGCATCACGCAGTGCGGCAAGCACGGTGCTCTTGCCGGCGCCTTCGCCGCCTTCCAGGGTGATCAGGCGAGGCTCGATGACCAGGCGTGACGGCTGCGTCACTTCGACGCCGCCTGGCGCTGTGCGCGATAGCGCTGCAGGTATTCGCGCACCGCATCCTGATGCTCATCCAGCGAACGGGTGAATACATGGCGGCCGCTGCCATCGCCCACGGCGACGAAATACAGCGCATCGCCATCGGCAGGATGAGTCGCGGCGCGCAACGCGGCCGCGCCGGGCATCGCGATAGGCGTCGGCGGCAGGCCGTCGCGGGTGTAGGTGTTGTAGGGCGTGTCGGTGGACAGGTCGCTGCGGCGGATATTGCCGGCGTAGGCCGAGCCCATGCCGTAGATGACGGTCGGGTCGGTCTGCAGGCGCATGCCGATCTTCAACCGACGCACGAACACCCCGGCAATCGCCGGGCGCTCTTCGGCGATTCCGGTTTCCTTTTCCACGATCGAGGCCAACACCAGCGCCTCGTCCTTCGATTCCAGCGGCAAGCCGTCTACTCGCGATTCCCAGGCGGCGTCCAGCGCCTTGTCCATCGCGTCATGCGCACGCCGCAGCAGGTCAAGGTCGCTGTCGCCGCGCACCCACGCGTAAGTTTCCGGCAGGAAGCGGCCTTCAGGATGTTGCCCAGCATGCTCGAGTGCACGCATGAGCGCGGCATCGTCCATGTCCTTGGATGCATGCTCAAGCAACTCCGCCTTGGCCAGCGCCGCGCGCAGGTCGCGGATGTTCCATCCCTCGACGATGGTAAATTTCCGCCGCACCACCTTGCCGTCACGCATCGCCAGCAGCAATTCCTCGGGATCGATGCCCGGTTCCAGCGCGTACTCGCCGACCTGCAACTTGCCGGCTGCGCCGAGTTTGCGAGCGAGCAGTTTCCACTCAACCGGCTCGCCGGTGCGGATGCCCTGCACCTTTAGCTTGCGCAGCACTGAATCCAGCGAATCACCGCGCGACACCATTACATAGCCACCGCTCTCGGTTCCGGCCAGCGGCGTGTTGGCGAAGCCCTGGTAGCGCTGCCACATCCATGTGCCGGCCACCAACGCGATGACCACCAACAGCAGCAGGAACCGCTTCGATGACGCGCCCACGGCACTGGATGAACGACGAGTCACGCAATCTCCCTGTGCATCTTGAACATGGGGAACACCGCGGCCAGCCGCGCCTGCAGCACCGCAACGTCGGCGTGTGGCTGCCACGCATGACCCTCCAGTGCCGACACCGGCAGGATACCGCGCACCGCATTGCACAGGGCCAATGCCGTCGCCAATTCCACTTCTTGCGGCGACAGCCGCGCGATCTCGACCAAGCCCTGCTCGATCAACCAGCCGCGGCACACACCGGCCACGCCGCAGGCATCGACCGGCGGCGTGATCCAGCGGCCCTCGCGCAGCACCAGCAGGTTGGCGGCTGTAGCGCAGACCACCTCGCCGTAGGTGTCTTGCATCAACCCTTCATCGCAACCCGCCTGGTTGCATTCGCAACGGGCCAACACCTGTTCCAGCCGGTTGCAATGTTTGATGCCGGCCAGCACGGGCTGCGCGGCCAGGCGCGTCTCGCACCACCGCAGCCGAAGCCCGTTTGCAGACACCTTTGGCAAGGAATGCAGCTTCAGTGTCCATGTCGGCACCGGCGTTGCCGGTGGTGCATACCCACGCCCGCCGCTGCCGCGCGTAAGCAGCAGCTTGAGCGCCGCAGCATCGACCCCGTCAATGCATTCGTCGATGCGCGCCTGAACGAACTCGATGCTTGGTAACGGTAGCTGCAGGCGCCGCGCACCGTGTTGCAACCTCTGCAGATGGGGCAGCCACAACGGCAGCCTGCCCGCATGCACGCGCATAGTCTCAAACAGCCCATCGCCATAGGCCAGGCCACGATCATCTGCAGGAACGGCGTCGACCTGGGTCTCGCCAATGAAGATGCATGTGTTCATCCGGCCACCCCCAGCGCTCTCTGCATGCCGCGCGCCTTGGCGCGTGTTTCGTCCAGTTCACGCTCCGGCTGCGAATCGAACACAATGCCGCCACCGGTGCGGAACCGGAGCGTGCCCGACTCGATCTGGGCGCTGCGGATCAGGATGTTGAGGTCCATGTCGCCGTCGCGATTGAGCCAGCCCATCGCGCCGGTATAGGCACCGCGGCCGTGGGATTCCAGCTCGGCAATGATCTGCATGCAGCGGACCTTCGGGCAGCCGGTAATGGTGCCACCCGGAAACACCGCGGCGATGACCGCGCCGGGCGATGCATCGTCCTTCAGCTCACCGCGCACGTTGCTGACAATGTGGTGCACATGCGCGTAGCTTTCGACCGTCATCAACTCGTCGACCACGACGCTGCCCGGGGTGCAGACACGGCCGAGGTCGTTGCGCTCCAGATCAATCAGCATCACGTGTTCGGCGCGTTCTTTCGGATGTCCAATCAGCTCCTGGATGCGCGCGGCATCGTCGTCGCGGTCGAAGCGTGGACGCGTGCCGGCGATCGGCCGGGTGGTCACCTCGCGCCCCTGCACCGAGACCAGCCGCTCCGGTGACGCGCTGACCACGCTCCAACCCGAGCCATCGGCCGCGCGGCCATCGAACACCCCCGCGAACGGCGCCGGATTGTGGTCGCGCAGACGCTGGAACAATGCGGCCGAGGCCAGCGGCGCATCGAACTCGACCTGCCAGCCACGCGACAGGTTGACCTGGAACACGTCACCTGCGGCCAGGTAATCCAGGATGCGGGCCACGCCATCGATAAATCGATCTGGTGCGTCTTCCCGCACTTGGCTGGGCGCGCTCCATTCCGGCAATGGCGGCAGGCGGAGCGCTTCCACGATGTCGGCTTCAATGCGATCCAGCCAGCCGGCATGGTCGACCTCCGCAATCGCCAGGTATTCGCCGCTCACCCGATCGCGCAGCAGCGCGGCCGGGCAGCGCAGCGCGCAGGCCACCGGCAAGCCACCTTCCGCGGCGGGCAAGCGCAGGATAGGTTCTATCTGCGCGGCCAGTTCGTAGCCGAGGAACAGCGCCCAGCCACCGCGGAACGGCCACGCAGCGTCGGCGTCGCGTGCGCAGCGCATTGCGCGCCAATGCGTATCCAGTACGTCCAGGAACCTGCCCGCATGGGCATCACCATGTTGGTCGCGGACCGTGCCGTCAACAGTCAACTCAAGATAGTCCCCGGCATGCGCCAGCAGCATGTCCCAACGTCCGTGCGCGCCGCTGGCGCTGGATTCGAACAGCACGGGATAACATCCAGGCGCGAGCCGGTGCAGTTCGAGCAGGTCGATGTCGGCGGCAAGGCTGCGGGTGACAAGCATGCGCCCGCGCCCGTCGGTTAGCGGGTCAGAGGCGACGGAACACCAGCGTGCCGTTGGTACCGCCAAACCCGAAGCCATTGGACACCACCACGTCGACCTTGGCCTGACGCGCGGTGTTCGGCACGTAGTCCAGGTCGCACCCTTCACCCGGGGTTTCCAGGTTGATGGTCGGCGGAATGATGCCTGTTTCAAGCGCCTTGACCGAGAAGATCGCCTCGACGCCGCCCGCCGCACCCAACAGGTGACCGGTCATCGACTTGGTCGAGCTCACCATGGTCTTGTACGCATGCTCGCCTAGCGCGCGCTTGATCGCCAGGGTTTCGGCGAGGTCGCCCAGTGGCGTCGAAGTGCCGTGTGCGTTGAGATAGCCGACCTCACTGGGATTCACGCCCGCATCCTTGAACGCGGCCGCCATGCAGCGCGCCGGGCCTTCGCCATTCTCGCTGGGGGCGGTCATGTGGAACGCATCGGCAGACGCGCCGAAACCGGCCAGCTCGCAGTAGATGCGTGCGCCACGGGCCTTGGCGTGTTCGTATTCCTCCAGCACCAGCACGCCGGCGCCGTCCCCCATCACGAAACCATCGCGGCCGACATCCCACGGGCGCGACGCCGCCTGCGGATCGTCGTTGCGCGTGCTCATCGCCTTCATCGCGCAGAAACCGCCCATCGAGGTCGGCGAGCTGCCGCGCTCGGCGCCACCGGCGACCATCACGTCGGCATCGCCGTACTGGATCAGGCGCATCGCCACGCCGATGCTGTGGTTGGCAGTCGCGCAGGCGGATACCGCGGAAAAATTCGGGCCCTTGATACCAGTCAGCAGGCTTACTTGGCCGGGCAGCATGTTGATGATGGTGCTGGGCACGTAGAACGGGCTGATCTTGCGCACCCCGCCCTCGTGCAACTTGACCGCGGTCTCCTCGATGCCGAGGATGCCGCCGATCCCTGAACCCAGGATCGTGCCGATGCGCTCGGCATTGGCCTCGGTCACTTCCAGGCCGGCATCGGCCATTGCCATCATTGAGGCGGCCACGCCGTAATGGATGAAGGGATCCATCTTCTTGGCATCCTTCGGCGGCACCCATTGGGTGACATCGAA
>JBBSTP010000079.1:0-8950 GCA_038235795.1 Lysobacterales bacterium
AGGCAGCCGGACTCGAATGGGTTGTAGGTGATGACCAGGCGATTTCCGCACCCGCGCGCGACAAGCTCCCGGTAGCTGGTAGGAATCGCCAGCCGGCCCTTGTCGTCGATCGTGATGGCGGTTTCGCCCTGGAACATGCCCTACCCCTCGCCTGCTCCGTCTAAGCGGAGTTCTTGACGGAAAAACCACGTAATCCCCGGTTTCCCCACGAGGCACCACAGTAGGCACGCAGTTCTGGGTTGTCAACAAGTCGTCAAAGGAATTTTC
The DNA here is from genome assembly GCA_038235795.1 of Lysobacterales bacterium. Classification (GTDB taxonomy): domain Bacteria; phylum Pseudomonadota; class Gammaproteobacteria; order Xanthomonadales; family Xanthomonadaceae; genus Thermomonas. Next base: position 268 of record JBBSTP010000079.1, read on the forward strand.
ACTTGGCAGGTCAATGACTTGCAGCTAACTTCAGAGACTTGTTCAAGCTTTATCCACAAGCTGCTGTTTCGTCTCAAATTTTGAGATTACGTGACGAATCGTGCTTCTTGTCGCATCGGAAGTGCCACGGCGCGAGGACCATGCTGCAGTGCATCAGAATAGGCTACGCCTCCCCTCGACGGTTTCGAACCTCTCCGCTCGCGCGACCGCGTAGAATTGGACCCGGCGGAGTCGGCCAGACAGTCGCGTCATTGGAAACAATGCCGAGGAAAGTCCGGGCTCCACAGGGCACGGTGCCAGGTAACGCCTGGGCGGCGAGAGCCGACGGAAAGTGCAACAGAAAGATACCGCCTGCGGATTCTTCGGGATCCGTCGGTAAGGGTGAAATGGTGCGGTAAGAGCGCACCGCGAGCCTGGCAACAGGCCGGCACGGCAAACCCCACCGGGAGCAAGACCGAATAGGGACCCCATGACGTGGCCCGCGTCAGGTCCGGGTAGGTTGCTTGAGCGTATCGGTGACGATGCGCCTAGAGGAATGACTGTCCTAGACAGAACCCGGCTTATCGGCCGGCTCCGCCACTTGCTTCATCGTGCCACGCACGATGAATCCCCAAAGTTTGCGAGGCAAACTTCGGGCCCAGCAATGCACTCCCACACCCCCATTCGCGCCTGCGGCGCGAATCGCCCCCTGAGTCAGGGGGCTTGCAAGGCTGCCATCAACTATCCGGCTTGCCCTCCAGCAGGGCTTCCATCGCCACCTGGCGGCCACCGTTGGCATCGCACACCGCGTACTTGCCGCCCGGGTACATCGCTACTCCGGCGTGCCTGCCCTGGGTGTCGAGCACATAGAAGTTGATGCCGAAGTTGGGCAGCCCTCGCGCGTTGAGCAGGCGTTTTTCCACGGTGTTGGCCTGGATCCGGCGCAGGCCGTCGATCGCCGCGTCCTTGGGGTGCATGCCCCGGCGCAGGTTTTCCACAATCAGGTGCGAGGTCAGGTTGTACAGGTTGGCTTCGCCACGGCCGGTGCTGCCGGCCGCGCCCGCCGAGTTGTCCACGTACAGGCCTGCGCCCAGGATCGGCGAATCCCCGACCCGTCCCGGAATTTTCCAGGCCAGGCCGCTGGTGGTGGTCACGCCGCACACGTCGCCGCCGGCATTGATGCCCAGGCAATTGATGGTGCCGAAGTAATGCACCGGGTCGATCAGGCCCTCGGCAACCATCTCGAGTCCTGCGCGCAGCCCAGCTTGCGCGCGTGAGGCCGGATCGAGGTAGTGACCGGGATCCACGCGCCGCTTCCAGTCCAGCCACAACATCCGCGAGCGTTCGGTATTGAGGTCGTCCTCGATGGTAAACCCCATCTGCCGCGCAAAGGACTGCGCGCCGGCGCCGACCAGCAGGTGGTGGTCGGTGCCGTTCATCACCGCGCGCGCCACCTTCGACGGCGTGCGCACGCCTTCCAGCGCCGCAACCCCGCCCGCGCGCTTGAGCGGCCCGTGCATGCAGCACGAATCCAGCTGCACCACGCCATCGGCGTTGGGCAAGCCGCCATAGCCTACGCTGGTGTCCTCCGGGTCGAGTTCGACGATGTTGACGCCGGCGATCAACGCATCCAGCACGTCGTCGCCCTTGCTGATCATGTCGAAGGCGGTTTCCACGCAGGTCAGCGTGCCGCCGTTGCGGAACTGGTGGCCGTTACCGGACGAGATGACCACCGGCGCGATGCGGCTGCTGCGAACGGCCGGGCCATCACGGCTCATCGCCGGCAATGCGCTGGCGGCGGCGAGCCCGGCGCCGGCCTGGATGAAATGGCGACGCGTGAGTTGCCTGGACATGTCGTGGACTCCGGAAGGTGGTGGATTCATGGGCTGCCGTCAGTACCGCCGTAGAGCGCCTTGCGCGGCGCGCCACTCAGTTCGGCAGCAATCCTGGCGGCGGTCGACGGGGGCAGGTGCGCGCTGAGCTTGGCATACAGCCGCCTGCCTTCGGTCACCTTGGCGTCGGCGTCCTCGGTCGCGCCTTGCACCAGCAGCACGAATTCACCCTTGCGCTGGTTGGGATCACTGCCCACGCGTTCGACAAGTTCACCCAGCGAGCCATCCAGCACGGTCTCGAACAGCTTGGTCAGCTCGCGCGCAATCACCGCATGCCGCTGCGCGCCAAACGCGGCGACCGCATCGTCCAGCGTGTCTTGGATGCGGTGCGAAGATTCATAGAAGATCAACGTGCGCGGCTCGGCGGCGAGTTGCGACAGGCGTTCGCGTCGCGCACTGGCCTTGGCCGGCAGGAAGCCTTCGAAAACGAAACGGTCGCTGGGCAGGCCGGCGACGCTGAGCGCCGCGATCAGGGCGCTGGCACCCGGCACCGGGCTGACGTTGATCCCGGCCTCGCGCGCGGCCCGCACCAGCCGGAAGCCCGGATCGCTGACCAGCGGAGTGCCCGCGTCGGACACCAGCGCGAGCGAGTCGCCGGCCAGCAGCCGGGCCACCAGCCCCGCCGCCGCTTCGCCTTCATTGTGGTCGTGCAAAGCAATCAGCGGCTTTTCCACTCCGAAATGCGAGAGCAACTGACGGGTGTGCCGGGTGTCCTCGGCGCAAATCGCGGCGACTGTCTTCAGCGTATCCAGCGCGCGCGCGCTGAGGTCACCGAGATTGCCGATCGGCGTGGCCACCACGTGCAGCGTCCCAGCCGCGGGCATTCCTGAAGCCGGCGTTGCAAAACGTGGAGTTCCCGGGCGCTGCATTGCATTCCTTCACTGACGTCACAGGTAGAATCCTAGCCGGTTCCCGAACGAGCGCCGATGACGTGCCCTTGAAACACCTTGCAAGCGCCCTGCTGCTCGCCGCCATGACCGCGATCTCCGGCTGTGCCAGCGTCGATGTCCAGCACCCGGCGCCAGCGGCCGTGCACGAAAACAATATCAAGCCTGTGTTCGCGCAAGCGCGGGCCCTCGCGAGCCAGCATGCCAGCCTGCCAGCATCGGCACGCGCCGCCAATGCAACGCGCATCGAGTCGCTGCTCGCACAACTGGACGATGCCAGCCTGGTGCGCAACGCCAGCGATCTGCCGACCGGCGATCCGTTGTACAACTTCGCCGGCCGCGCCCTGCTCAACCGCGGCCTGCCGCTGCCACGCGCGTTCGATCGCGGTGATTGGCGTTTCGATGCGGCTGCCCGCCCGCCGGCAGATCGCGATGGCTATCGCCCGCCGGTGAAAGTCGCATTGCTGCTGCCACTCAGCGGCAGTCTGGCACGCACTGCCGAACCCGTTCGCGACGGCTTCCTGACCGGCTACTACGGCGAGCGCCGGCGCCGGCCCGACGTGCGTTTCTACGACACCACGGCCGGTGCCAGCGCTGCGTATGCGCGCGCGGTGGCCGAAGGCAATGATTTCGTGGTTGGCCCGCTCAGCCGCGAGGGAGTGGATGCGGTGTTCGCCAACGACATCCCGCCGGTACCGTTGCTGGCGCTGAACCGTGGCAGCCTGATGCCGCCAGCGGGCAGTGCCAGTTTTTCGCTGTCACCCGAGGACGAAGGCATCACCGCCGCCGAGTACCTCCTGGACAGCGGCGCGCGCCGGGTGCTGATCATCAGCGGCAATGACGATGCCCAACGACGCGCCTCCGGAGCATTGGCCGAACATCTGCTGCAGCGTGGTGGCGAGGTCGCTGGGCGTATCGATTACCGTGCCGGGGAAGCCCTGGTGCTGCCTGCAGGCGCCGGGATCGACGCAGTATTCCTTGCCCTGAAAGGCAGCCAGGCGCGCGAACTGTCGCCACGGCTGGATGCCGCGGGATTGGCCGGCAAACCCCGCGTGGCCACTTCGCAGATCGTGTCGGGTACCGGCAGGGTTGGCGAAGACGCGCTGCTGGACGGCATCGTCTATCCCACCGAGACCTGGGGCGTGCGCAATGTGCCCGGCCTGCCCACGCAGTCCAGCGCCGCGGCCCGCATCGACAGCGCCAAGGGACCCGGCGCGCGTCTGTTCGCTTTCGGCTATGACGCCTGGCTGCTGACCGCCTATCTGGAACGGCTGGCGCTGTCGCCGAACAGCGAGGTGTCCGGCGCCACCGGTCGCCTGAGCCTGGACGGGTTCGGCAACATCCTGCGCCGCCCGAGCTGGTCGCGCTTCATCGGCGGCGTCGCCGTGCCGATGGGCGATGGCGCCCGCTGACGCATGACTGCACGTCCGTGACCGCAGGTCGCGCGCGCGGCGACGCGATCGAGACCGCCGCACTCGCCCACCTGCAGGCACATGGCCTGCAACTTCTGGCACGCAACGCGCAATCGCGTGGCGGGGAACTTGATCTGGTGATGCGCGACGGCGGCGTGGTCGTGTTCGTCGAGGTCCGCTATCGGGCATCCGCTGCGTTCGGCGGTGGCGCGGCATCGGTCGATGCCGGCAAGCGCCGCAAGCTGGTGCATGCCGCACGGGTCTTCCTCGCACGCAACGCCCAATTCGCCGACGCGCCCTGTCGGTTCGACGTGATCGCCGCGAGCGGCGAGCCGACTGCGCCCCACTTGGACTGGCTGCGCGATGCGTTCCGTGCCGACGATGCCTGAAATCGCAGTGATGGATTGAATGCGGCATCCGCACCGTGCCGATCGATGCCCTCACCATGCATGCCCAACCTACGGCACGGGCGTTCCGCTGGCGGCTTGCCTATATTGCGAAGTCCACACACTGATCGGTCCGACCATGTCCCTGCCGCGTCTAGTCCTGCTTCTGGCGTGCGTGGCACTGCTGGGCGTACCACCGCACTCCGCTGCACAATCGGCGCCGGCAGCACGCGAATACCGGGTCTTGTTGGCCGGGAACAGCCTGACCTACACCAATAACCTGCCGGCGTTGCTGCGGGCGGTGGGCGCATCGCAGGGCACCACGATCATCACCGAAACCTACGCGGCGCCAAACGGCACGCTGGCACAGCGTTGGCACGACGGGCATGTCGCGGATGCATTGCGCGCACGCAAGTTCGACGTCGTGGTGCTCCAGGAAATGGGCGGCAAGGTCGCGGCCTGCATGGCGACGGCGGACCAGCGCAAGGCGCCATGCGCGGCGAGCGTGCACGCCTACACGGAGATTGCCAAGCTCGCCAACGCCGCAGGCACCCAGCCTTTGGTCTTCGCCACCTGGGGGCCGGATGATCGCTGGCAAGGTCGGCTCAACCGCAGTGCGCGCATGATTGCGGACAAGTCCTCGGCCAAGGTCTTCAATGCGGCAGGCGCGCTGTCCGCCCTGCGCAAGGCCAAGCCGGACGCGACCCTGTTCCCCGATGGAACCCATCCGAGCACGCAGGCCTCGTTGATGCTGGCGCTGGCGCTGTACCGCGATATCACCGGTACCACGCCGGTCGCAAGAGACCTGCGCGTCGCTGCGCCGCTTTTTCCGGTGACCGCCGCGGTGTCGGGCGACAGTCCAATGGAGACGCAACCCGGCTTGGCCGGCGATGGCAAGGTCACAGTCGTCCCCGCCAGCCTGATCGAACCGCTGATCCGCGCCCTGCCTTCGCCGGGTCTAGACGAAATGCGTCCATCCCGCCGCGGGCGCTGACCAGGACCTGCCACCGGCAAGCGCCGCTACGCCCGGCGTTGCGACGATCACGCCGATGCGAGTGACGGCGATGGCGGACGCGCGCGATGCAGTTTCAATCGCATCACGCACATCCGGCGATGCGGTGAAGCACAGCTCGTAGTCATCGCCGCCGGTCGCCTGCAGGCCAAGCCGCGCATCGACGGCAAACGCTGCGCCCAGGGCGTCGGAAGCGGGCAGCGCATCGATGTCGACCCGTGCACCGACACCACTGGCCACGCACACATGGCCGATGTCTGCAAGCAGGCCGTCGGAGACATCGATGCAGGCGTTCGCGATGCCGCGAAGTGCGCGGCCCAGTGCGATGCGAGGGGTTGGCCGATCGAGACGTGTCAACAAAAAGGGGTCAGGTACATTTTTCCCAGAAAAATGTACCTGACCCCTTTTTGCCCCCAGCACCAGTGCGCCCGCTGCATCACCCAGTGTTCCGCTGACCCAGACGTCGTCGCCGATCCGTGCCGCATCGCGGCGCAGGGCCAGACCCGGTTCGACAAATCCGTGCGCGGTCACGCAGATCGACAGCGCGCCACGGGTTGTATCGCCGCCAACCAGGGCGACGTCATGCTGCTCTGCCAGCGCGAGGAAACCATCCAGGAATCCGTCGACGAACGCGACATCGGCATCGGGCATCGACAGCGACAGGGTGCACCAGGCCGGAGTGGCGCCCATGGCCGCCAAGTCGGAGAGGTTGACTGCCAGCGCCTTCCAGCCGATGTCGGCGGGTGCAGTGCCGTCCGGGAAATGCACGCCGGCATTGAGCGTGTCCATCGCCACCACCAGTTGCTGGCCGGCCGGCAGCTGCAGCAGCGCGGCGTCATCGCCGATGCCCAGCACCACGTCATCGCGCGACGCGACGCGGGCGCGGATGCGGGCGATCAGGTCGAATTCACCGGCGCTCACAAGGGAAATGCTCGCGAGGTATCCATCGCGCTCAGCGCGCGCGCGATGCCTGCGCTTCGGTGCCGCGCAACGCGACCGCAGCCTTGTCGAGCACGCCGTTGACATAGGTGTGGCCGTGCTCGGAGCCGAAGCGCTTGGTCGAATCGATCGCCTCGTTGATCACCACCCGGTACGGCACGTCGGGGCGATGGATCAACTCGTACGCGGCGATCCGCAATGCTGCGCGTTCGATCAGGTCGACCTCGTCGATGCCGCGATCGATGTGCTCGGACAATGCAGCATCGAGTTCGGTGACGTGTCGCAGCACGCCGCGCACCAGGTCCTCGAAATATTCCAGGTCGGCGACTTCGTGCGCCTGTTCGTGCGCGAACTCCGCGATCAGCGCCTGCTCGCTGGGGCGGTTCAGTTGCCAGGCGTAGATCGCCTGCAAGGCGCGCCGGCGCGAACGCGAACGTGCGACCGGATCTATCCCATCGTGCCTGTGCCGGTTCATCGCGGATGTCCTCGTGTCTGCAGTTTTTGCGCCAGGGCGGCCATTTCAATCGCCACCAACGCGGCTTCTTCGCCCTTGTTGCCATGGCTGCCACCGGCGCGGGCGGTGGCATCCTCGAAGCGCTCCACCGCCAGCACGCCATTGACCACCGGCACACCGGTGTCCAGCGCGACCCGCATCAACCCTTTCGACGCACCATCGGCCACGTGCTCGTAGTGGCGGGTATCGCCCCGCACCACGCAACCCAGCGCGACCAGCGCCGCATGTCGGCCCGCCACGGCCAGCATGCGCGCAGCGATCGGAAGTTCCCACGCACCCGGCACCCGTACCACGTCGAGCGCGGAATCATCTACGCCATTGGCAGCGAAAGTCCGGCGCGCGGCGGCAAGCAGCGTATCGGTGATGCGCGGGTTCCAGCGGCTGGCGATGATCGCGAAGCGTGCGCCTTCAGGAGCACGCAGATCGCCTTCAAGATGCGGCATTCAGGCTTGTCCGGAGAAATCCGGTCGAAATGGGGCCGTGCAGTCTAGCGCGGTGGCAGGGCCACGTATTCCACGATCTCCAGCCCGAACCCCGCCACCCCGACCTGGCGGCGTTCACTGCCAAGCACCCGCAGCTTCGACAGGCCGAGGTCGGCGAGGATCTGCGAACCGGCGCCGGTACGCCGCCATTGCGCCAGGGCACCGGTCTTGCCTGTCGCCGGTTCGGGTTGCTCGCGGATCCGGGCCACGGTCGCTTCAGCGTCTTCACGCTCGCCCAGCAGCACGAGAACACCCCGATCCTCGGCATCGATCAGCGCCAACAGGTCGCCGACCAACGGGCCGAAATCGCTGCGTCGCCAGTGCAACGCCTCGGCCAGCGGGTTCTGCGCCTGCACCCGCACCAGCGCTGGCTGGCCGTCACCGACCTCGCCGCGCACCAATGCGTAATGCAATGCGCCACTCAGGCGGTCACGGTAGGTATGCAGGACGAACGCGCCGTGGTCAGTGTCGATGCTGCGGCTATCGATACGCTCAACCGTGTGCTCGGTTTCAGAGCGATAGCGGATCAGTTCCTCGATCGAACCGATCCTCAGCCCGTGCTCGGCGGCGAACGCTTCCAGGTGGTGACGCCGCGCCATCGAACCGTCGGCATTGAGGATTTCCACCAGCACGCCGGCCGGTTCAAAGCCCGCCAGCATGGCCAGGTCGGCGGCGGCCTCGGTGTGGCCGGCGCGGGTGAGCACGCCACCGGGTTGCGACATCAGCGGAAAGATATGGCCGGGCTGCGACAGGTCCTGCGGTTTCGCATCCGGCCGCACCGCGGTGCGCACGGTATGCGCGCGGTCGTAGGCGCTGATGCCGGTGGTCACGCCTTCGGCGGCCTCGATGCTGACGGTGAAGTTGGTGTGGTGCTGCGAGGTGTTGTCGCGCACCATCGGATTCAGGCCAAGTTGCGCGCAGCGCTCGCGGGTCAGCGACAGGCAAACCAGGCCACGGGCGTGCGTCACCATGAAGTTGATATCGGCCGGCCGCACCAGTTCTGCCGGCATGATCAGGTCGCCTTCGTTCTCGCGGTCCTCGTCGTCGACGATCACCACCATGCGCCCGGCGCGCAGTTCGTCCAGCAGTTCGGGGATGCTCGCAAAACTCATGGCGCGTCCCTGGTGGCCAGCAAGCGCTCGACATAGCGGGCCAGCAGGTCGACTTCGATATTGACCGC
>JBBSTP010000080.1:0-8914 GCA_038235795.1 Lysobacterales bacterium
CTGCCTATATTCGCGGCGTCGGCCAGTCCGACCCGCTGTGGGGCGTGGATCCGGGCGTCGGCATCTACATGGACGACGTCTACATCGCACGTCCGCAGGGTGCATTGCTCGACGTGTTCGACATCGAGCGCATCGAGGTACTGCGTGGCCCGCAGGGCACGCTGTATGGCAAGAACACAATTGGCGGCGCGATCAAGTACATCTCCAAGGGCCTGCGTTCGGACTTCAACGGCTATGGCTCAGTGACGGTTGGCAACTACGGCCAGCGCGACATCAAGGCGGCGGTGGGTGGTGGTTTCGGCGGCAGCGAATACCTGCGTGGACGCATCTCGGTTGCCGACCTGCATCGCGACGGTTTCGGCGAGAATCTGATCACCGGCGCACAGGTCAGTGACAAGAAGATCCGTGCATTCCGGCTCGGGCTTGGTGCCTACATCACCGATGCCGTCGACCTCCAGTTCGCGCTCGACCATGTGGACGACAGCTCGGGCGTGCGTGGTGCGCGGATGCTGGCGGCGAACCCGTTTAATTCGATCCCGTTGTATGGCGGCACCGGACCCAAGCCACCGTTGGCGAGCCGATACGATGTGCGCAACGGCATGCCCAACATCAACGACACCACCCTGAGTGGGGCATCAGTGACGGCCAACGTTCGTTTCAGCGACGACTGGACGTTCAAGTACGTGCTGGCCAAGCGCGAGTCCGATACCGAGACCAATATCGACTTCGACCTGACCCAGGACAAGATCGCCGACGTCAAGGCGTTCTACGACGACGAACAGGTCACCCACGAATTGCAGGCGATGTACGACGGCGGCGGTCGCTCACGCGGCGTCATGGGCGTCTATTTCTTCGACGGTTACGCCGGCGGCCAGGTGCTGAATAATTTCTTCAACCTGCTGTTCGGCGACACCCAAGGCAATGTCTACACCGAAAGCGTGGCAGCCTATGCGGACTGGACGTTCGACGTCACCGAGCGCTTCACCGTCGATGTCGGCGCGCGCTGGACCGACGAGGAAAAGCACGCGGTCGTGCGCAATATCAGCTACACGGACGGCACCTACAGCAAGCCCACCGGCGCTGTTGCGGCCGCCTTCGACAAGACCATCAGCTTCAAGAACCTGTCGCCGAAGATCTCGCTCGACTACCAGGTCACGCCGGATATCCTCGTCTATGGCCTGGCCAGCCGCGGCTTCAAGTCGGGCGGTTACAACATCCGCGCCAATGCGACCGCGGTACCGCGTACCGCCGAGCCGTTCCAGGACGAGCAGGTCGACAGCTACGAGATCGGCAGCAAGATGGGCTTCATGGACAACAGCCTGTTCCTGAACCTGTCCGCATTCAACAACAAGTACAAGGATATCCAGCTCTCGATCTTCACCGAGTACACCGCGGCCAATGGCACCAAGGCCTTCATCGGCGACTTTACCAACGCCGGTTCGGGCACGGTGAAAGGCTTCGAGGCCGAGTACCAGTGGCTGCCGACCGAGCATTTCGTGGTCTCCGGCAACCTGGCCTGGCTGGATGCCAAGTACGACACCTATCTGTTCAAGGGCGTGAACATCGCAAACCAGCAGGAGTTTACCAACGCGCCGGACTTCTCGGGCGCCATCAACTTCGAGTACCGCACGGATGTCGGCGCTGCCGGAAGTCTTTCGGCGCGCGTCGGTTACTCCTACCAAAGTGATGTGGTGGCGACCACGGAAATCGTGCGCGACCCGGTTACCGGCGTGCTCACCCAGCCGATCACCGAGGACGGTTACGGACTGATAGGCGCCGGGGTGATCTGGAACGTCAACGACGCTTGGACGGTATCGCTGCAGGGCAGCAACCTGACAGACAAGGAATACCGGACCACCGGTTACGTGATTCCTGCGTTGGGCATTCGCTCGGGCTTCTACGGGCCGCCGCGCCAATACAGCCTCAACGTCAAGTACGACTTCTGATTCCGCGCTTGCCTGGACTTGGAAGACGGCGGGCTTCGGCCCGCCGTCGCGTTATGCTCGAACGGCAATGCAGACCCATGATCTATTTGCTCCGCGACGCACGCAACGATGCCTGAAGGCGGCGCGATGCTGAGCGTCGCTGCGGTGGTGGTCGCCGCGCTGCTGTGGCTGTGCCTGCTGTTCGGCACCGCACTGTATGCCGAACGCCATCCAGGCGTACTGGCCAAGCATTGGCGGCATGTGTACGCGCTGTCGCTGGCGGTGTACTGCACCTCATGGACGTTCTTCGGCACAGTCACTCAAGCCGCGCGCTACGACTGGCCGCTGCCGCCGACCTTCGTCGGCACCCTTCTGCTGTACCTGTTCGCCGCATCGACCATGTTCCGCCTGGTCAAACTGGCGCATGAGTCCAACGCGACCTCGATCGCCGACCTGATCGCGACACGGCTGGGCAAGGATGCATGGCTCGCCGCAGGAGTGACCCTGGTTGCCGCGCTCGGGCTGATTCCCTATATCGCCCTGCAGCTCAAAGCGGTGGCGATGAGTTTCGCCCTGCTCACCGGTTCGGCCGGCAGCGCCGACCAGGCGCCTTGGCGTGACAGCGGGTTGTACGTCGCGCTGATGATGGCGCTGTTCGCGATGCTGTTCGGCACCCGCCGCGCCAGCGCTGCCGAACACAATCGCGGCCTGGTCCTGGCGATGGCATTCGAGTCGCTGTTCAAGCTGGCGGCGATGCTGGCGCTGGGCCTGTTCGTCTGGTTCGGCCTGCAGTTGCCGGCGGTGACCGCGCCGGTGGCGGCGCCCAGCAGTGGTGGCTTCATGCCGCTGGTATTGCTGGGCGCACTGGCGATGTTCACCCTGCCGCACCAGTTCCACGTCGGCGTGGTCGAGTGCCGCGACGTGCGTCACGTATGGACCGCGCGCTGGTTGTTTCCGTTGTATCTGATCCTGATCGCGCTGCCGGTGTTGCCATTGGCGCGCGCCGGCGACGCGCTGCTGTCGGCGCAGGGCGTGCCGTCGGACCTGTATGTGCTGGCGTTGCCGATGTCGCAGGGCGATACCGGGCTGGCGCTGTTTGCGTTCCTCGGCGGACTGAGCGCGGCCACCGGCATGGTGGTGGTCAGCACGCTCACGCTGAGCCTGATGATCGGCAACCACTGGCTTGCGCCTGGCCTGCTGCGTGGTGCGTGGGCACGTGGCGATGCCGGCGATCTGCGCGGCAATGTGCTCATGCTGCGGCGCGTAGGCATTGTCGCGATCATGCTGCTGGCCTGGGCCTACAGCCGCTCGATCGCTGGCAATGCAGCACTGGCCGATGTTGGCGCGTTGTCGTTCTCCGCTCTCGCGACCCTGGCACCTGCGCTGGCATTCGCGATCTGGCGTCCGTCGATGCCACCGCGCGCGGTGCTGGTGGGGCTGTTCGCAGCGTTTGCGGCGTGGGCCTGGTGCCTCCCGGTACCTCTGTTGCTCAGCATGCACGGATCGCCGCCGGCATGGTTGCAGGCCGGCCCGCTTGGCCAGCAATGGCTGGCGCCGGATTCACTATTTGGCCTCACCGGCTGGAGCCCGTTGGCACGCGCGGTCGCGGCCAGCCTGTCGATCGGCACGCTCACCACGCTGCTGCTGGCGATGCGCGCGCGGCCCGCGGTGCAGCGCGACAAGCGCATGCTGGATGCGCGCAACCTCGACAAGGTCGCGCGGCGTTTTCTCCCCGCGGACGAAGTCGACGCCGCCTTCCGCGACAGTCGCGATGTCGAAGCGCAGCTTGAACGCGCCTTGTCGGCGGTGCTCGGGTCGGCGTCGGCACGTGTGCTGCTGGATGCGGCGCGACGCGAACAGGGCAGCGTAGACCAGCCGGGCCCGGACCTCGATACCGTCGTGGCCATCGTCGGCGAGGCCAGCCAGGACCTGCGCTTCAACCAGCGGCTGCTGGAAGCGGCACTGGAAAACATGAGCCAGGGGATCAGCGTCGTCGATGCCGACTTGCACCTGGTGGCGTGGAACCGGCGCTATGCCGAACTGTTCGGTTACCCAACGGGCATGCTGCGCGTGGGCATGCCGATTGCGGAAGCTTCGGCCTGGGCCTTGCGTGAGGTCGCGGGCGTGCAGGCGTCCGGTGCCGCGCTGGATCGCCGGCTCGCGCACATGCGTGCGGGCACGCCGCACCTGTCCGAACGCGTGTTTCCGGACGGCAGCATGGTCGAGATCCGCGGCAACCCGATGCCCGGGGGCGGTTTCGTCGCCACCTTCACCGATGTGACCGCGTTCCGCGAAGCCGAGACCGGGCTCAAGCGCGTCAACGAAACGCTTGAACAACGCGTGGTCGAGCGCACCACGCTGCTGGAAACCGCCAAGCGCGAAGCCGAACACGCCAACGATGCCAAGAGTCGCTTCCTCGCCGCGATCGGGCATGACCTGTTGCAGCCGTTGCATGCCGCGCACCTGTTTGCCGATGCCCTGCAACAGCGCTCCGACGCGCCGCAGCGCGAACTGGCGCGGCAAATCGGCGATGCGCTGGATTCCACCACGGATCTGCTGACCACACTGCTGGACATGTCGCGGCTGGAGGCGGGCGGACTGGTGCCGGAGCCACGCGCGTTCCCGCTTGCCGATGTGCTGGAGCCGCTGGTGGCGCAGTTCGGCGTGATTGCCGATGAACGTGGTTTGCGTTTGCGCCATGTGCCGACGCGGGCGTGGGTACGCAGCGACCCGCAACTGCTGCGACGCGTGCTGCAGAACTTCCTTGCAAACGCACTGCGCTACACGCAAGCGGGCAGCGTATTGCTCGGCGTACGACGGGTCGGCGCGTGCGTGCGCATCGAAGTGCACGACACCGGCCCGGGCATCGGCGCCGACCAGCACGAGGCCATCTTCGAGGAATTCCGTCGCGGCGAAGGCATGCCGGGGCAGGGGCTTGGGCTCGGCCTGGCGATCGCCCAGCGCATCGCCGTGTTGCTGGACGCGCCAATGCGCCTGCGCAGTGAACCGGGGCGCGGGAGCGTGTTCGCCATCGACGTGGCGCGCGTCGCCGGAGCTTCCGCGCAGCGCATTGCGCCGCAAGGCGTGGCTGGGCTGCGGGTGTTGGTCGTGGACAACGAGCCGCTGGCATTGGCGGCGTTGCGTAGCGTGCTCACCGGCTGGGGCTGCGACGTCGATGCGGTGGCCAACGGCAAGGCTGCCGCCGCGTGCCTGTCATCGCAGCCGGCCGATCTGTGGATCTTCGATTACCACCTGGATGCCGGCGACGATGGCGTGGCCTTGCAGCAGCGCCTGTCGCAACGTTTTGGTGTGGTGCCATGCATGATCCTCAGCGCCGACCAGACCGGCGCCGTGCGCACTGCGGCGCAGGAAGCGGGCCTGCCGCTGTTGATGAAACCGCTGCGGCCGTTGGCGCTGAAATCGATGCTCGACCGCATGCTGGCGGCGCGCGGAGCGGGCTAGTCGCAGCAATGCAGACGACTATGCCAACCACAACGGGCGATACCGCTTATTCCGGCCGCGGATTCCTGTACGTGCTTGCGACCGCCGGGCCAGAGGATCTGCTCAAGGTCGGCATGACCCACGATCCCCTGTCGCGATGGTCGGCATTCCACCTGCGCTGGTTCGAGGCGTTCGACCTGGATCACAGCCTGCTGGTGGAAACCGAAACACGCGCCGATGCACAGGCACTGGAGACGTCACTTCATCGAATCCTGACCGAGCACCGATGTCCCGCGCCGCTGAGCATGCGCCTGGCCGCAGGAGGGGTGACAGAGTGGTATCGCGGTGCTTGCGAAGCTGCACGTGGATTCGTCATTCAGTGCGAGCAAGCAGGCTACGTCATCCATCGCGATGCCCGCTCGTGGCTGGAGCCGGCAATGCTGTCGGCGCGTGATCGCCTGGATGGCCTCGTGCGTCAGGCCTTCGAAGAACATTGCAGCGGCTGGCTGTCGACGGCGCACCTTCAGGCCATCCAGGCCTTGGTCGAGGCCCACCGCGCATTCGGCGCAGACATCGAGGCGTTGATCCCCGCCGAGATCCGCCACGAGTTGGGACTTGGCGACTAAGCAACCTTAGACGGCACGAACACATCGGCCATGGCAGGTTCGCCGCATGGCGCTTGACGACTACCAGAGGAAGCGGCGTTTCGACGCAACCCCGGAACCTAGCGGACTGGGCCCCGCCAAAGCGGGTGGTCGCCCGATGTTCGTGGTCCAGCTGCATCATGCCAGTCATCGTCATTACGATTTTCGCCTGCAGGTCGGCGATACGCTGAAGAGCTGGGCGGTACCCAAGGGGCCCAGCTTCGACCCTAAGATCAAGCGAATGGCGGTCGAAGTCGAGGATCATCCGCTGGACTACGCCAGCTTCGAGGGCGACATCCCCAAGGGACATTACGGCGGCGGCCATGTCGCACAGTTCGACCACGGCACCTGGACCACGGACGGTGACGTGGCGGCGCAACTGGCCAAGGGTCACCTTCGTTTCGAACTGCACGGGAGCAAGCTGAAAGGTGGCTGGCACCTGGTGCGCTCCGGCAAGCCCGCGCGCCAGCCGCAGTGGCTGTTGTTCAAGCAGGACGATGCGTGGGCGGGGTCTTTCGAGGCAGACGACCTGCTTGACGGCGTTACGCCACCGCCGGCGGCGGACGTGACACGTGCGCGCCGACCAGGCGGCAAGGCGCCCGCCCGCGCGACCCAACGCAGGCAGCCAGTGGCACCGGAGGCCGCGATCGATTGGCAAGCGAGAGCTGCGGCACTGCCCGGTGCACAAAAACGCGCGTTGGCCCGGGCAATTCCCGAGCCACAACTTGCCAAGCGGACCGAGCATCCGCCGGCGGGCGATGCGTGGTTGCACGAGTTGAAGTGGGATGGTTATCGCCTGCTGTGCACCATTCGCGCCGGTGAGGTGCGGCTCTGGTCGCGCAATGCGCTGGAGTGGACCGAGCGTGTGCCCGAAGTGCGCGATGCGCTGGCCGCGCTCGGCTTGAAGGAAGCGGTGCTGGATGGCGAGCTGATTGCCGGGCAAGGGACGCGCGAAGATTTCAACCTGCTCCAGCAGGTCCTGTCTGGGGAGCAGCAGGGGCAATTGCGCTACCTGCTGTTCGACCTGTCCCAGCTTGAGGGCGTGGATCTGTCCGGTGCGCCGCTTGTCGAACGAAAGGGTTTGCTGGAGGAGCTGCTGGCCGATTCGCCCGCGCATCTGGGCTACAGCTCACATGGCATCGGCAATGGCGAGCGCGCCTTCACGACCGCGGTGTCGGCCGGCTTCGAAGGCATCATCTCCAAGCGCGCGACTGGCGCCTATCACGCAGGCCGCAGTGACGACTGGCGCAAGAGCAAGGCGCAGGCGAGTGCGGAATATGCGGTCGTTGGCTACACACCACCCAAGGGCAGTCGCAGCGGCATCGGCTCGCTGCTGTTGGCGACCCCCGATCGCGGCCACGGTTGGATCTACGCCGGGCGCGTGGGCAGCGGCTTCAGCGATGCGCAGTTGCTGGCGCTGGGCGAACGACTACTCGGCAAGGGCAGCGCGACCCCGAGCGTACATGTGCCGGACAATGACACCGACCTGCGGCAAGCGCGCTGGTTGCCGAAACCGGCGTTCGTGGTCGAGGTCTTCACCCGCGGCACGGGCGGACGCGGCCTGCTTCGACAGGCCAGTTTCAAGACGCTGCGGGTGGACAAGGACGTGAACTCGCTGGCGGACAGCGATGAGCCCGTAGAGCGTGTGACGCAGGAGGAACCAAACATGACCCGCACGACAGCAGGAAAAACCACGCGGAAGACCTCGCGGAAGACATTGCGTACGACAACGCGCATAGCACCTGCACTTTCCAGTCCAGACAAGGTCCTGTTTCCGGAAGACGGCATCACCAAGGCAGCATTGGCCGATTACTATTGCAAGGTGATGGAATGGCTGTTGCCGGAGATCGCAAACCGGCCACTGTCATTGGTGCGCTGTCCGGGCGGGATTGGTGCGCAGTGTTTCTTCCAGAAACATGCCACGCCCGGACTGGAGCTGGTGTCCCGCGTCCCGATCGTGGAAAGCGACGGCGGTCATGAGGATTACCTGTTCGTCACCGATGCCGCCAGCGTGATGGAACTGGTCCAGTTCAACACGATCGAATTCCACCCGTGGGGTTCGCGCGTGGATGACATCGAGCACGTCGACCGGCTGGTGTTCGACCTTGACCCCGACGAAGCAGTCGTCTGGAAGGACGTGGTGGCCGCGGCGCGCCAGTTACGCGACTTCCTCAAGCAGGCCGGATTGCAATCGTTCCTGCGCACCAGTGGCGGCAAGGGACTGCACCTGGTGGTGCCGTTGGCACCCGCGGCGCGCTGGGATGCCGCGCGTGCGTTCGCCCAGGCGGTGGCGGAAGCGGCGCGCGAGATGGACCCGCTGCGTTATGTGGCGACCGCATCCAAGCAAAAGCGCAAAGGCAAGATCTTCATCGACTGGCTGCGCAATGGCCGCGGCGCCACCAGCGTGGCCAGTTTCTCGGTGCGCTCCCGGGCCGGCGCGCCAGTGGCGATGCCGCTGCGTTGGGAAGAACTCGGGCGGGTTGCGAGCGGACACGCGTTCGACATCGGCAATGCCCCGGCTCGCCTGAAACGCCTCAAGTCGCACCCGTGGAGCGGCATTGACCAGGTACGCCAGTCGCTGCCGGACTGACTGCGTCCACAATTTCGTGACGCCGGGCGGAGCAGGCTGGGGTCCATTCTCCTGAAAGGCATCGTCATGGCCCGCCCCATCTGGACCGGCAACTTGTCATTCGGCCTGCTCAACGTACCGGTGTCGCTGATGTCCGGAACGCGCAGCACAGATATTTCCTTTCGCATGCTCGATTCACGCGATCGCAAGCCCATCCGCTTTGAACGCGTCAACGCCGAGACCGGCGAGGAAGTGCCGTGGAAGGACATCGTCAAGGCCTTCGAATACGACAAGGGCAGTTATGTGGTGATCGAGAAGGAAGACATCGCCTCGGC
>JBBSTP010000081.1:0-8912 GCA_038235795.1 Lysobacterales bacterium
ACGGCGTCGCGTTGCGGGGGGTTAAGTCCGTTGAGAGCAGGGGCACGCATCTGGCGGTCATTGTCGAAGTTACAGGCAAGGCTCACCAGCCTTGTGCGCCGGTAGAATCCGTGCATGGCCAAGCTTTATTTCTACTTTTCGGCGATGAACGCCGGCAAGACCACCACCTTGCTGCAGTCGGCGCACAACTACCGCGAACGCGGCATGCGTGTGGCGATCCTGACCCCGCGGCTGGATGATCGCGCCGGCAGTGGCACGGTTGCCTCCCGGATCGGCCTGCAGGCGCAGGGTGTCGCGTTTGTCCGGGACACTGACCTCGAACGCCTCGTTCGCGCCGACATCGCCGCGGATGGTCCGCTGCATTGCGTGCTGGTCGACGAAGCGCAGTTCCTGACCAAGGCGCAGGTCTGGCAGTTGAGCGACGTCGTGGATCGCGTGCGCATCCCGGTGCTGTGCTACGGCCTGCGCACGGATTTTCGCGGCGAACTGTTCGAGGGCAGCCACTATTTGTTGGCGTGGGCCGACGAATTGCAGGAGATCAAGACGATCTGCCACAGCGGCAAGAAGGCAACCATGAACCTGCGCGTCGACGCAGGCGGACGTGCGTTGCAGGAGGGGCCGCAGGTCGAGATCGGTGGCAACGAGCGCTACGTGTCGGTCAGCCGTGCCGAGTTCAAGAAGGTCATGCGCGGTGAAGGCAGCATCGAGCCGATGCAGGCTCCGCTGCTGTAGATGCGGCCACTGTCCGCTGCGGGCGGTCAATCAGCGGCGCGACGCACAGCCCGCGCGAATCTGCTCGATCTCACGCGGAATCGCGCCGCCTTCCGGCAGCGCCATTTGCATTTGCGTGAGGGCGGAATCCAGCGCCGCCATTGCCTGTGCGGGCTGGGTGGTGCAGTCCAGTTGCGCGGCATAAGCACGCGCCAGCCATGAGGCCTTGCGCTGTTCGATGTCGCCTTCGCCGGAGCGGCCCAGTGTCCGCAGGCGCTGCAGCGCCTTGGCGTCGCCGGCGCCGGCGCCTGCCTCGAAACGCGCCAGCGAGATCTCGGCGCGGAGCGTATGCGAATGCGCCTGGCCATAGCCCGCGCGGGTCAGCGTCGCCGCGCTGTGTAATGCCACCCGCGCGGTATCGGATTGGCCGAGTGCGGCCATGATTTCGCCGAGCAGGCGGTCGCTGTCACCTACCAGCTCGTGGCGCTCGCCGTAGCGCCGCGCGCGCAGTTGTCGAGCTTCCCGCGCCAATGGCAGGGCCTTGCGGTCGTTGCCGGCGCTATGCAGGATCATCGCCAGGTCGAACGCGCCGGCCGCGACCATGCCGTCGTTGTTGCCGCTGCGCCAGGCGGCCAGCGCCTGCTGTTGGTAGGCCGTGGCCTGCGCCAGATCGCCGCGTTCCCAGGCCACGATCGCCAGGCTGTTGCGGGTGCGCGCAATGTCGGGATGGTTGCGGTCCAGGCGCACCCGCATCCATCGATAGGTATCCAGGAATTCGGTTTCCGCCTCGCCCAAGCGGCCCAGGTCGACATACAACGCGGCCAGTTGCCGGCGCGCATCGATGGTCGCGCGATGCCCGCTGCCGTGCAGCTCCTTTGCCAGCGCCAACGACTGGCGGCAATCGCGCTCGGCGGCGGTGAGGTCATCGGTGCTGCGTTCCAGCGAGCACAGGCTGCGCAACATGTCGATGGCCAGCGGGTGGCGTTCGCCGACCTTGCGCTTTAGCTGGGTGAGCGCGCCTCGCAGGATCCGGATCGCCTGGGTCGGGTCGCCATCGTCGGCGCGCAGCGAGGACAGGTCGAGCAGGCTTGCGGCGACGCCGACATCGTCATGGTGGTCGCGCCGCAGCCCCAGCGAACGGCTCAGCAACTGCTCGGCAAGGTTGTGCTCGCCCAGGTCGCGATGGCAGCGCGCCAGCTGTGAATAGAACGACGCGGCCTGCCCCGGCAACTGTTCCTGTTCGTGCCCGGCCAGGTCCAGCAGGGGCTGCATCTGCGTGCGGCAGCCCTTGGCATCGCTGAGCTGGCGGCGCGCGTCGCCACGCAGGGTCGCCGCTTCCAGGCGCAGGCTCGCGGGCGCGTCGGGCAGTCGCGCCAGTAGCTGGGCCTGCTGGTCGAGCAGCGCGCTGGCCTGTCGGTAGTCACCCAGCCCCAGGCGCAGCCGCGCGACCACGCCGTAAAGTTCGGCGCGCGCCTGTGGTTGCCTGGCCAGGCTACGTTCGCCGCGGATGATGCCCATGTCGAGCAGGCTGCGCAGGTCCATCGGCGTGTCCTGCGGCGCCGAGCCCGCGCTTTCGAACAGGCCGGCAATGAAATTCTGCATCGCCTGCGCGCGTCCGGCTTCGCGCAGCGCCTGGCGCGCCTGCCAACTGACCACGGCGAGCGAGGTCAACAGCACCGCCAACACCATGACCGCTGCGCCGATCGCCCAACGATGCCGGTTCAGGTATTTGTGGATGCGGTAGCCCAGGCGTTCGCCGCGGGCCAGGATCGGCCGGCCGCGCAGGTAGCAGAGCAGGTCCTGCGACAATGCCTCGGCGGAGACGTAACGCTGCTCGGGGCGTTTGGCGAGCGCCTTGTGCACGATATTGTCGAGGTCGCCGGTCAGTTCCCGCGCCAGTCGCTTGGGCGAGTACGGTCGGGCGGCGTCCGCCTCGCTGCGCGCGGCCGCCTGTGATGCGCGCAGCGGCTCACCATCCAGAATCGCCTCTTCCCATTCGGCATCGGTCTGGCGCGTGAGCCGGTACGGCTTGCTGCCGGTCAGCAGTTCGTACAGCACCACGCCGAGCGAATAGACGTCGGTCATGGTGGTGACCGACTCACCGCGAATCTGCTCCGGCGCGGCGTAGTGCAGGGTGAAGGTGCGCACGCCGGTGCGGGTCTGCTCCAGCGGCAGCGGTTCCACGTCAAGCAATTTCGCGATGCCGAAATCCAGCAGACGCACATGCCCGGCCGGGGTCACCAGGATGTTGGACGGCTTCAGGTCGCGATGCACGATCAGGTTGGCATGGGCGTGGCTCACCGCCTCGCAGACCTGGCGGAATAAATCGATGCGTGCGTCGATGTTGAGCTGGCGCGACTGGCAGTAGTCGGTGATGGGTTCACCGTCGACGTACTCCAGCGCCAGGTAGGGCTGGCCCTCGCGATCGATGCCCGCATCCAGCAGGCGGGCAATGAACGGATGGGCGAAGCGCGCCAGGATTTCGCGCTCGCGATCAAAGCGCTGGCGCAGGCGTGGATCAGCCAGCCCCGGGCGCAGCAGCTTCAGCGCGACCTTGCGTTCGTACAGGCCATCGGCGCGCATCGCCAACCACACCTGGCCCATGCCGCCCTCACCGATCAGCCGGTCCAGCCGGTAGGGTCCGATGCGCGCGCCCGGGCGGGCGCCGTTGGGCACCTCGACCACGGGCTCGGCCAGGAAGTCAGTGGCGTCTTCGTCCAGCGTCAGCAGGTGCTGCAGTTCGTCGGCGAGCGCGGCATCTTCGCGACGCAATGCCGCCAGATGTTCGGCGCGGTGCTCCGCCGGCAGCTCCAGCAGGGCATCCAGCAGCGGGGAAAGGCGTTGCCAACGTTCGACGTCCATCAGTCCGCGCCGCGTCGCCCGACCTTGCGGTCAGGCGACGTCCGGGTCCTTGAGCGAAGCCAGCAGGAACATCTTCGCCTTCTGCCAATCGCGGCGCACGCTGCGTTCCGAGCGCTTCATCAGGGCCGCGATCTCCAGTTCCGACAGGCCCGCGAAATAGCGCAGTTCAACCACCTGAGTCAGGCGCGGATCGACGGCGGTCAGCCGGTTCAGGGCGGTGTCCAGGCCCAGCGTGTCCTCGTCCAGGCGAATGCCACCTTCGATGTCCTCGGGCAGGTCGGTGACCCGGTGCTGGTCGCCGCCCCGTTTTTGCGCCAGCCGCTGGCGTGCATAGTCGACCACCACGCTGCGCATCGCCGAAGCCGCATAGGCGAAGAAATGTGCGCGGTCGTCGAACTGCGCGGCGCTGCTGCCACGGCCGATCAGCTTGAGGTAGGCCTCGTGCACCAGTGCGGTCGCGTCCAGCGTGTGCCCGTGCTGGCCGGCCAGCTGCCGACGCGCCATCGAATGCAGTTCCTGATACAGCGTGGCCAACACGCGGTCCATCGCACTGCGATCGCCATTATGGGCGGCATCCAGCAATACGGTGATTTCACCGGCTTCGGTCATGGCAACGCGCATGGCTCGGGGGAATCCGCACTATAGCCGGAGCCTGCTGCAGGTGTGCACGGTGTGCGAGTTGAAGCGCCGCGCTCAGCGCTGGCAGTGCGGGCACCAGACGCTGGCGCGCTGGCCGATCATCGCCTGCTTCAGGACGCGGGCGCAGCGCGCGCAGGGCAGGCCGCCGCGCCCGTAGGCCTGCAGTTCCTGCTCGAAATAACCCGGCGCGCCATCGGGACTGATGAAATCGCGCAAGGTGGTGCCGCCGCGGTCGATTGCATGCGCAAGGATCGCCTTCACCGCGTCGGCCAGTCCCCGATAGCGGCGCCGGCTGATTGAACCGGCCGCGCGCAGTGGCGAGATGCCGGCAATGAACAGCGCCTCGGCGGCATAGATGTTGCCCACCCCCACCACCACCGACTGGTCCATCAGGAAGGTTTTCACCGCTGCGCTGCGGCCACGGCTTCGGGCGAACAATGCATCGCCGTCGAACTCGTCGGACAGCGGCTCCGGCCCGAGTCCGGCCAGCAGCGGATGGGTGTCGCCCGGCGCCTGCCACAACAGGCAGCCGAACCGCCTCGGGTCGTTGAAACGCAGCACGCGCTGATTGCCCAGGGCGATGTCGACATGGTCGTGCGCACGCACCGGGGTGGCTGCCGGCAACACCCGCAGGCTGCCGGACATGCCCAGGTGCAGCAGCGCGCTGCCGGCGGCGGTGTCCAGCAGCAGGTATTTCGCCCGACGGCGGATGCTATCGATACGATGGCCTGGCAGTAGCAGTACGACTTCGGGCGGGATCGGCCAGCGCAGGTCCGGCCGGCGCAGCAGCACGTCGCTGACGCGATGGCCCAGGACATGGGGCAGCAGGCCGCGGCGGGTGGTCTCGACTTCGGGAAGCTCTGGCATCCAGAGATTGTCGCCCAAGGTGGTCATTCAGGAATGACCGGCCCCGTTCCACTGAGGTTGAAGTAGTGCATGGCATCATGGCCAAGCGTCGCCATGACGCCTTCCCTCGAGCCCGAAATGCCCGCTTTCCTGAGCCAATCCGCCGTCATCGACTTCCTGGCCGGCGGCGCGCTGAAATTTTCCGTCTGGGAACTTGCGCTGTATTTCCTGGCCGCGACCCAGCTGACGATCTTCGCGGTGACCTTGTACCTGCATCGAAGCCAAGCGCATCGCGGCGTGGATTTCCATCCCGTCATCGCCCATGTGTTCCGGTTCTGGACGTGGCTGACCACCTCGATGATCACCAAGGAATGGACCGCGATCCATCGCAAGCACCACGCCAAGTGCGAGACTGCCGAAGATCCGCACAGCCCGATGCACAAGGGCATCAACAACGTGTTGTGGCGCGGTGCCGACATGTACCGGGAGTCGCGCCTGGATCGCGCCAGCATCGAGCAGTACGGCAAGGGCTGCCCGGACGACTGGATCGAGCGCCACCTGTACACCCCGTACGCCACCATGGGTCCGGTTGTCTTGCTGTTCGCAAGCTTCGCGCTGTTCGGCTTCGCCGGCGTCGCGATGTGGGCGCTGCAGATGGCGTGGATTCCGTTCTGGGCGGCGGGCGTCATCAATGGCCTTGGCCATTGGTGGGGCTACCGCAATTTCGAGACCACTGACACCGCGACCAACCTCACCCCGTGGGCGTTCTGGATTGGCGGCGAAGAACTGCACAACAACCATCACGCGTTCCCGAGCTCGGCCAAGTTCGCGCTGCGCCGGTTCGAGTTCGATATCGGTTGGGCCGCGATCAAGCTGCTCGAATCGCTGCGCCTGGCCAAGGTATTGCGGGTGGCGCCATCGCTGAACGTGCGGCCCAACATCGCCATGCCCGACGCGGAAACCGTCAAGGCTTTGGTGGCGCATCGCTTCCAGGCGATGACCGATTACCAGCGCAAGGTGCTCAAGCCTGCGTTGCGCGATGAAGCCGCGGCTGCCGGCGCCAGGCTGCGTTCGCTGTTGCCGCGACGCCTGCGCAAGGGCATCGCCGATGACGGGCGCTGGTTGAAGCCGCAGGCACGCGAGCAGTTGCAGGCATTCGTCGAGGCGCATCCACGGATACGCACCCTGGTCGAATACCGCGCGCGCCTGGCCGATGTGCTGGAAAGCCGTGGCCATGACGCCGCCGAACGCCTGCATCGCCTGCAAGCCTGGTGCGTCGAGGCGGAAGCCAGCGGCGTGCGGGTGCTGCAGGACTATTCGGCGCGACTCAAGGGTTACGCGCTGCAGCCGGCATGACGTTACGCGTTGCCATCGCGTCGCTGGCGTGCGCGCTGTTTGCATGCATGCTGCCAGGCTTTGTGCTGACCGCGTCAGCGCAGGTGCAGCGCACCAGCGAGTACCTGTCGAAGATGGATACCGACGCAAACGGGCGCGTATCGCTGGCCGAATACCAGGACTGGATGAGTTATGCCTTTGATGCGATGGATCGCAACCGAGATGGCGTTCTGACGCCCGATGAACAGCCCGGCGGCCGCGGCAAGCCGGTAAGCCGGGCCGAACATCGCGCGCGGCTTGCCGAGCGCTTCGCCAAGCAGGATCTCAACCGCGACGGATCTTTGAGCGCACGGGAATTGGCCGCGCCGCCGCAATAGCCTCGTGGTGTGGGGCTTGTTTGATGGGGCGATACACTTCGGTCATCGCCGTAGCACGGGCCGTCCATGACCACCGACATTTACCCGGTACCTGAAGACTTCGCCGCCAACGCACGCATCAGCCGCGACGACTACCAGCGCATGTATGTGCACTCCCTGCAGGATCCTGACGCGTTCTGGGCCCATGTCGCCAGGCGGCTGGACTGGATCCAGGCGCCGACGCAAATCAAGGATGTCAGCTTCGACGTGGATGATTTCCGCATCCGCTGGTTTGCCGATGGGCAGTTGAATGCAAGCGTCAATTGCCTGGACCGGCATCTCGACACGCGTGGCGACAAGACCGCGTTGATCTTCGAACCGGACGATCCGAACGGGACGTCGCAACGCATCAGCTACCGCGAGTTGCATGCGCGGGTCTGCAAACTCGCCAACGCGCTGCGCAACCTCGGCGTGGCCAAGGGCGACCGCGTCACCATCTACCTGCCGATGATTCCCGAAGCGGTGGTGGCGATGCTGGCCTGCGCGCGTATCGGCGCCGTGCACATGGTGGTGTTCGGCGGGTTCGCGCCGCACTCGATTGCCGACCGCGTGGGCGATTGCGCCAGCAAGCTCATCATCACCGCCGACGAGGGCCTGCGCGGCGGCAAACACGTGCCGCTCAAGGCCAACGTCGACGAGGCGCTGACGATGCCAGGCACCAGTTCCGTGGAAACAGTGCTGGTGGTGCGCCATACCGGCGGCGCCGTGGACATGCAGATGCCGCGCGACCGCTGGTATGACGCCGTGGTGGATGCGCAACCGGACACGTGCGAACCCGAGCGCATGAATGCCGAGGATCCGTTGTTCATCCTCTATACCTCCGGCAGTACCGGCAAGCCCAAGGGCGTGCTGCATACCACCGGCGGCTACCTGCTGTGGGCGGCCTACACGCACGAGGCCGTGTTCGACCTGCGCGAAGAGGACGTCTTCTGGTGCACCGCCGATGTCGGCTGGGTCACCGGCCACAGCTACATCGTGTATGGCCCGCTCGCCAATGGCGCAACCGAAGTGATCTTCGAAGGCGTGCCGAACTACCCAGATGCGTCGCGCTTCTGGCAGGTGATCGACAAGCATCAGGTCAGCCTGTTCTACACCGCGCCAACCGCGATCCGCTCGCTGATGCGCGAAGGCGAGGCGCCCGTCAAGAAGACTTCGCGCGCATCGTTGCGCCTGCTTGGCAGCGTCGGCGAGCCGATCAACCCGGAAGCCTGGCGCTGGTATCACGAGGTGGTCGGCGACAGTCGTTGCCCGATCGTCGATACCTGGTGGCAAACCGAGACCGGCGGCATCCTGATCTCGCCGCTGCCCGGCGCGATCGATGCCAAACCCGGTTCGGCCACCTTGCCGTTCTTCGGCTTGCAACCCGCGATCGTCGATGCCGGGGGCAAGCACCTGGAAGGCGAGGCCGAAGGCAACCTGGTGTTGCTCGATTCCTGGCCGGGGCAGATGCGCAGCATGTACGGCGACCACCAGCGCTTCATCGACACCTATTTCAAGACCTACCCCGGCATGTACTTCACCGGCGACGGTTGCCGCCGTGACGCCGACGGCTATTACTGGATCACCGGCCGCGTGGACGACGTGATCAACGTCAGCGGTCATCGCATCGGCACTGCCGAAGTGGAAAGTGCGTTGGTCGCGCACCACGATGTGGCCGAAGCGGCGGTGGTCGGCTTCCCGCACGACGTCAAGGGCCAGGGCATCTATGCCTACGTCACGTTAAATCAGGGCGTGGAAGCGACCGAGGACCTGCGCAAGGCTTTGGTGCAGCAGGTGCGCCACGAAATCGGCCCGACCGCGACGCCGGACCACATCCAGTGGGCACCAGGCCTGCCGAAGACGCGCAGCGGCAAGATCATGCGCCGCATATTGCGCAAGATCGCGGAGAACGCGCCGGATCAACTGGGCGACACCAGCACGCTGGCTGATCCGTCGGTGGTCGAGTCGCTGGTGCGCGAGCGGCGCGAGGCCTGAAGTCAACTACGAACACGTAACCAGCGCGCAAAAAAAAGGTTCTTCACGTAAGTCCGGGGAAGAAGCTAAAAAGGAACGGTGGATCCGGGTGAAGATGTTTGTGCGAACAGACATCCAACCAGGAAACCA
>JBBSTP010000082.1:0-8800 GCA_038235795.1 Lysobacterales bacterium
AGTCCTCGATTTGCGGGCCGGTTTTCGCCAATGTGCGCGAATGCATGATCCGCCTCGGCGCCTTGGCCGAGAACACGAAATTGTCCGGCGCTTCATCACGCCATCTGGCATACGTCGCAGGCTTCTGCATGCCGTAATACGTGCCGTTCACCTCGATGCTGCTGACGTGGCGGCTGGCGTATTCCAGCTCGCGGCGCTGGACCCGGCCTTTGGGATAGATATTGGTCCGCCACGGTGCAAACGTCCAACCGCCGATGCCGACGCGGATTCCGTCGATCGGATCGATTCCAGTTGCATGCTCATCCATGGGCGTCGAGGATAGCCGGCCGTGACCGATGGCGCATCGCCGCTGTGGCCGCCTGCGGCATACTCGGCGCTTCATCAGGGAGGCGAACATGCGCATCACCACACTGGCATTGGCAGTTGGACTCACCCTGGCGGTTGCTGCGCCGCTGCAAGCCCAACAGGCGCCGACGGCGCCGCCGATCCGCATCGACGACACCATGGGGCCGTTGCTGCGTCCCACGCCCGATGCCGCGCAGCTGCGCGAGTTCGACGCCTATGTCGATGCGGTTCGCAAGCAGTTCAATGTACCCGGCATTGCAGTGGCCATCGTCCAGGACGGCAGGATCGTCATGGAGCGAGGCTATGGCCCGCGCGAAATGGGCAAACCGGCCCAGGTCGATGCGCACACCATGTTCGCGATTGCATCGAACACCAAGGCGTTCACTGCCGCATCGCTGAACATGCTGCAGGACGACGGCAAGCTGAAACTCACCGATCGCGTCATCGACCACCTGCCATGGTTCCGTATGTCGGATCCCTACGTCACCCACGAAATGCGCATCCGCGACCTGCTCGCGCACCGCAGCGGGCTGAGCCTGGGCGCGGGCGACCTGCTGTACTGGCCGACCACGACCTATACGACCCGCGAGGTCGCCGAGCGCCTGAAGGACGTGCCGCTGACCGGCGGTTTCCGCGAGCAATACGCTTACGACAATATCCTGTTCGGCGTCGCCCAGCTGGTGATCGAGCAGGCGTCCGGGATGTCGTACAAGCAGTTCCTGTCCACCCGCATCCTGCAGCCACTGGGCATGGACGAAACCCGCTTCAACAGCGATGACCTCAAGCCTGGCGACAATGTGGCGACCGGCCATGCACGCTACGACTTCAAGGACCTGCGGCCGGTCGGCGTGACCAGCTGGCGCAACGTATCCGGGGCTGGCGGGCTGTACTCCAGCGTGCACGACATCAGCAAGTGGATGAACCTGCAACTGGCCGGTGGCGTCCTTTCGGGCGCAGGCGATGCAGCCAAGCGGCTGTTCAGCGCTGCCCGCCAGCGCGATATGTGGACGATGCTGACCCCGATCCCGGTCGGCAAGCCGTCGGTGCCGGAACTGGCGCCGGCCGTGCCCAATTTCTTCGGTTACGGACAGGGCTGGGACCTGTCCGACTACGCCGGCAACCGCATGGTCTGGCATACCGGAGGCTGGCCGGGCCAAGTGTCGAGGCTGACCTTGCTGCCGGACAAGAAAATTGGTGTGATCGTGCTGACCAGCGCCGAGCTTGGCGTCGCCTTCAACGCGGTGACCTACCGCGCGCTGGACATGATGCTGGGGCGTAGCGGCACCGACTGGCTGGCGGCGTATGGCAAGTCATACGCCAAGGCCCAGTCGGACGCGGACGATTCCTGGCAGAAGCACCTGGCCAAGCGCGATGCGACCAGCAAGCCCTCGCTGGCGCTGGCGAAATACGCGGGCACCTATCGCGATCCGTGGTACGGCGACGTGCTAATCCGGCAGGGGCCGAAAGGACTGGAAATGCAGTTCAGCAAGACTGCCGAGCTGTTGGGCGACATCAGCCACTGGCAGCACGACACCTTCATCGTGCGCTGGCGCGACCGCAGCCTGAATGCCGACGCCTTCGTCAACTTCACCCTGGACGCAGACGGCGCGATCCGCGAAATGCGGATGGAACCGGTGTCGCCCTTGACCGATTTCAGCTTCGATTTCCAGGACCTGCGCCTGGTGCCGATAGCGGGCAAATCCTGACGCGATGACGGGTATCGCAGTCGTCTAGCCGGGCTGTGACTCGGCTTCGGCGGCCTCGGCGCGCGTGCCTGGCTTGACGCTGTGGCGCGGGATGCCGTCGTGATCGAGCAGGGCTTCGATACGCTTGAACACCTCGGCGCGCGAGAACGGTTTCTTCATGAAATCGTCGGCGCCGATGCGTTGCACGTAGAACTGCTCGGTGGCCTGCGCGTTGCCACTGATCATGATGATCGGTACGTTCTTGGTCACCGGGTCACGGCGCAGGGTGCGCAGCGCGGTGAAGCCGTTCATGCCGGGCAGGACGATGTCGAGGAACACCAGGCCCGGAGATTCGCGACGTGCGATCTCGATGCCGGATTCGGCATCGAAGGCCTCCAGTACTTCAAAGTCGTTCTGCACCAGCATGCGCTTGAGTAACGCGACGATCGTCGGGGAATCGTCGATCACCAGCACTTTGGTTCCGGCGAGGGCATTGCGACGAACGCCGCCGCGCCGTTCCGGTCCATCGCGGTCCGGCTCGTGAGGGACGACGGGATCATCCGCGATAGCTTCCGCGATCAAATCCTGCGCGGGCATGTCCTGCAAGGGCGCGAGTTGGGCCGGCTCCAATTGGGCAGGCTTTACTTCGGCATTCACTACTACGGCAGTCGCGACAATTGGCGTTGTGTCGCCGTCATCGTGAGCAGCGTCCGCGAACCCACGTCGTTTCGGCGCCGGTGCTACAACGGCCGGCTTGTTGCGCTTCAGGAAATCAAAAAATCCCACGAGCTCTCCCCTGCACGATCAACGTGACCGTGCCGGGCAATTCTAGCCCCGATGTGTCGCTCGTGTCGGCCTCAGCGGCGGGCGTGCATGTCCAGGGCAAGCGACTGCATGCCAAACAGGCGCGCGATGCGGCTCCATGCCAGCACGACCGTGATGCCCACGCCAACCACCATCGCAAGCAGGTAGCCGACGCCGGTGCTGGCATCCAGGTGCTGGCGCAGCGCGACCAGCGCGGCGGCGAGCAGCAAGCCCAGGAGTGTCGTGACCAGGTACACGGCCAGCACCGCGACCGGCCGGCGCCGCAGCAGCTTCATCCCACGCCACCAGGCCTTGAGGGCCGATCGCAGGCGTCCGTCGGCGGCCAGCCAGCCGCGGCCTGCCTCAAGGCTGGCATGTGCCACCACGAAAAGAATGCCACCGACAAGCAGAGCGATTCGACGGCCCGTGTCCAGTTCCGAGGCCAGCACCGCGTGTTCGTGCGCGGATTCGTTGGCGCCCATCATGCCCACCATTGCGCCGACCGCGATGCCCAGCGGGATCACCGACCACAGCAGCATGCGCAACATCGGGCCGTATTCGCTGATGCCGCCACGCAACAGGTCGCCGAAGCCGAGCGTCTCGCGGCTGCGCGCGGCGGCGACGGTGGCGCCGGCCAGCAATGGCGACAGCAACAGCATCAACAGCGTGGCGACCTGGATGCCGCCCATCAACAGGCCCGTCGGCGCGTCGCTCGACATCAGCGCCTCAAGCATCAAGGGCGCGCCCGTGCCGGTGGCGACCGCGCCAGCCTGCAGCGAGTGGTCAAGCACGTCGCCTAGCCAGTTCCAGACCGGCATCGCGCCGATCAGGGCGCACAGGCCGGTGACCGCGATCCACAGCATCCACAGCCGCCATTGCACGGCGCCACGCAGGGCGCAGGACAGAGCGGTGCGGGCGTGCAGGGGCGAGTTTGCAGTCGTCATCATGGGGCGCCTCAGACGGAAGCCAGCAGGGCAAAGAAGGATTGCAGCAGGGTGGTGAAGTCGCCGAACCAGCGCCTGGAGGCGCGCTTGTCGGGCTCGACCGTGCGGCTGTCGTTGAGCTCGGACTGGTCCATGTGCACGACGTTGTCCGGATCCAGCTGGGCGGACACGGCCTCGGCCGGCCCGGTAAAGGTGAAGCGCTGCCAGCTGCCGGTGCTGGTGACTGGCATGTCGCGGTGGCTTCCGTCGGCAAAGCGCACCCGTAGGGTCTGCGGGACCGTGGTGCCCTCACGACGCACGACGACCAGGGACTGATACGGGAACGGGCCCTCCCAGTCCCTGGCTTTTGGATGCTTCGCCTTCCAGGTTTTTCTGCGGGCTTCGATGGCTTTTTTCAGCTGCTTGCTGCCGACCAGGACCTGCTTGCCTTGGAACATGCGATAGCCCGGTAGCGGCAGCACTTCGCGAACATCAATGCTCGCAACACGGTCATCGACGATGCCGCTGCCGTAGATGAAGCTGTCGAAGGCGGCTTCGACCAGCTCGCGCTTGCCGGTGCCTTCGGCCAGTGCCTCGCGCAGGTCGGCCACCGATGGATGGCGGAACTTCCAGCGCTCGTAGTACAGCTTCATCGCCCGTTCCATTGCCGGCGTGCCGACCATGTCCTCGATCTGACGCATGAGCGTCGCGCTGCGCGAATACACCGTGCCGAAGCTGCCACTGGACAGGCGCGACCACGAGTTGTCGCCGAGCGGATCGGCCGGGTCGGTCAGGTTGGCGCCCAGCCGTTCCATGTCGAAGACATCATCCAGCCCGACATTGATGCCCATGCGCCGCAACCAGTTCGGAGTCGGATTGATGCCTTGCTTGCGCGAGCGCATCAGGCGCTGGTCCCAGTATTCGTTCATGCCCTCGTCGAGCATGGGCTCCTCGAACTCGTTGGAACCCAGGATCCCGTAGAAATAGCCGTGGCCGAATTCATGGACCGTCACGAAATCCAGCAGATAGCGCCCTGCGGATCCGGGCTCGACC
Source organism: Lysobacterales bacterium (assembly GCA_038235795.1). Taxonomy (GTDB): domain Bacteria; phylum Pseudomonadota; class Gammaproteobacteria; order Xanthomonadales; family Xanthomonadaceae; genus Thermomonas. The sequence continues at coordinate 4,811 of JBBSTP010000082.1, forward strand.
TGGTCGGTATTGTCGGCAGTGAAGAAGGTCGGGTATTCCATGCCCGCCGCTTCGCCCGCGCCATACGGCGGGATCACCGCGGTGGCGGTGCGGTAGGGATAACCACCGAGCGATTCGGAAAAATATTTCAAGGAATCGATGGTCGCCTGCAGCACGGGTTGTGCATTGAAGTCGTACTCTGGCGTGTACAGCACGCTGACCAGGACCGGGCCGTTGGGACCATTCCACACTTTGGTCAGAGGCTTGGCGTAGCGCTTGTCCGCAGTCCATGCGAAGTCGTGCACGTCGCCCTGCACGTAGCGCGACGTCACCTTGCCATTGCGCTCGACCGGCTTGCCGGTCAACGCGCCGGTGGACCCGACCGTGTAGCCCTTGGGCACGGTGAGGCGCACGTCGTAATTGCCGTAGTCGGCATAGAACTCGCTGTGCAGGTGGAACTCATGCGCATTCCAGCGCGGCGCGGTGGCGCCACGTTCCCCCGGTAGCTCGAGCACGGCGATCTTGGGAAACCATTGGCCGACCAGGTGAAAGCTGCCGTAGTAGCCGGTGCGGGCGACGACGCGCGGAAGTTGGTCGAAGAAATCGATGTCCAGCGTCGTGGTCGTACCGGGCGCAACCGGCTGCGGCAGGTCAATGCGCACCACGCTGCGGTCGGTGCTGGGCCCGCCATCGGGTTGCACGAAGCTCCATTTCGCGGCCACGCCGCCCTGCTGCACTTTGTCCAGGCGGATATAGCCGTATTCGCCGTCCTTGGTCTTGACGTTGCTGCGGAAGCCGGTCGCGCTGGCGTGCTGCTCGGTCATGAAGGTGCTGCCGGCGCCTTCAAACCCGTTGAGGTACATATGCAGGTAAATGCTGCATACCGGCTGCGCGCTGCGGTTGCGCCAGCGCAGGACCTGCTTGCCGGTGATGGTGTGCTTGTCCGGATCCAGGGTGGCGTCGATGGAATAGTCGACCACGCGATCGGAGAGCGTGGCCTCGTTGCCGGTGCGCGCGCCGCCCCAGGCGTCGGCGGCGCTGGCGACCTTCACCGAGGCAGCATCGGCGCCTGCCAGCGCGATGGTGGGGCAGGCAGGGGTGACACTCGCTTGCGGCGTGACCGCAAGCGAGGGCGGGCTATACAGGACGGAAGCGGCAAGCAGGACAACAACACGCGGCAGGTGCATGGGCAGGTTCCACTAAATGACTGCACGGAACCTTCAGGGTGGCTGAGCACCGCGAAACTGGCAAGATGCAAAAGGTCACGGGTGCAGACGCAACCGGGCCGCATCTGCTGGATCAGGTCACTGCAGCCACTCCTGCGTCGCCTGGATGCGTCAGCTCTCGTCCTCCTCGAACTCGACCAGGATGTCGAGGTCGAAGGCCAGCGCTTCGACCGCTTCGCGCACCCGCTTCGCGCTAGCCGCGTTGGGCGCATCGACCTCGATCGCATGCATGTCCGGGCCGCTGAGATCGCTCAGCCCGGCAGAACTGGAGTCCGGATCGTCCATGTGCGGCATCAGGTCGCTGACTTCTTCGACATGTTCGATCCCGTCGAGACTTTGCAGCAGGTTGGAAATCACGCGGACCTGATCTTCGCTGCAGGTCAGGCGCATCTTGATCATGGGCATGGAGATTGCTCTGGTGGATGGGGGACAATCAGGCTAGGAACTGCTTGGCGAAGGTCAGGTGATGGCTTATGACGCCAATCAGGACGGCGAAATTATCGTGCGTTCGACCCGCGCTTACTTGTCGGGCGGCGCACGCACCGGCAGCGGCACCAGGCACAGGTCGATGTGGCCTGCGGGAATCTTGTAGAAGTCGTCGACGCGGTTGCGGCGCGCTTCGGTCGCGTCGGTGAACGCCTTGCTGTCGGTGCGCAGCAGTTGCAGTGGCGTGCGCTCGCTTTCAGGTACTTCGCTGGCCAAATGGATCGCCTTGATCGTGGTGCGCTGCTCGGGTTTCTCGTAGAAGCCCATCGGATCGGGTCCACGACTTATTGTGGACAGCAGGTCCATGCCGTTGACCACGCGGCCGACTGCGCTGAGCTGGCGGTCGAGCGCACGCGGGGCCTGGCCAATCACCACGTAGAGTTCAGCGCCGATGCTGCTGTCGGGTTCATTGCTGCGGCCGGCGCCGAGCATGCCGTAGCAATGGGTGAGCCATGCCTTGCCGACCTTCGGGTCGCGCGCGGCCGGGAAGCCGTCGATGAAGCCGACCTGCGGCGCCCAGCCGTCGATGTCCGGCAATCTGTCGAAGCGCGCACCCGCGGCGGTGCGGGTGAATTCGGCCGGAAGCTTGGTTTTCGTCCCGGCCGGGAAGGGCTTGGCCTTGGCCTTGTCGTCGCCGGCGTCGGGGTCGGCGTCGGGATCGCCGAACTGCACCACGAAATTGTCCTGCGAACGATAAATCGACAGTCCGTTCCAGAATCCGCCCGTGGCCATCGCCTTGATATTGGCGACGTGTGCAGGCGCGAAGCCGGGAGCGAGTTCGATGATCACGCGGCCGCCTTCCAGTTCCATGTACAGCGTGTTGGCCGGATCCAGCGTGCGCCAGGCCGAGGCCGGTGCGGCGTCGATGATCTCTTTGGCCGAACGCGGCTTGGCTTGCCGGGGTGCCTCCTCAGCAATCGCAGCGGCGGGAATCAGGATGGCGAGCAGGGCGCAGCAGAGCAGGCGGGTTCGTATCGTCTTCATGGAGGCGTCCTTAGGAGTCATGCATCGGAGGGTCACGGCTGGCGCGTCCTCGCCGCGAAACATGTCAGTGGAGTCGAGGTGGCCCCAAACATGCGGCGGGCAGACAACGCAGGCCTGTGGATAGTGCCACGACGGCGGGCCACGGCTGCATGACTACTGGCATATTCACTATATCGAAATCAACAGTAGTATCGACTCAAGATTAGTGGAGTGCCCCGATGGACGAAGCCTTGCTACGAAAGTTCCACAAGGAACTCAGCGCCGGCACCGTGTCGCTGGCCTTGCTGGCGGTCGTCGCCACCGACACGGAACCCATGTATGGCTACCAGATCGCCAAGCGACTGGAGCAGAGCGGCGACGGTGTGCTGGCCGGCAAGCAAAGCGCACTGTACCCGGTGCTGCGCAACCTGGAAGCGGCCGGCTTGCTGGAAAGTTTCATCGAGCCGTCCGTCAGCGGCCCGCCGCGCCGCTATTACCGCGTCACCGGGGCCGGGCGCGAAGCCCTGTTCGACTGGAGTGCCGCCTGGCGTGCCACCCGTGATTCCCTGGATACCGTGTTGAAGGACCTGTCCGCATGAATGCCCACCCGTCCGCCCTGCCCACCACCATTCCGGCTTATCTGGATCACCTGCGTCGCGCACTCGACGGCTGCGACCGGGCCCTGGCGCAGGACGCGCTGTACGACGCCGAGGACTACCTGCGCTCGGAGCTGGACGCCAATCCGGGTAAATCCGAGGCCGAAGTGATCGCCGACGTGGCCGGCAGCTACGGCGCGCCAGATGAGGTCGCGGACATCTATCGCGACACCGAGGCCAGGGTGCAGACCGCGTTGCGCGCGCCGCCGCCGCCGCCGCGCACGTCGATCCTGGGTCGCTTCTTCGGGGTGATCGCCGACCCGCGCACCTACGCGTCGCTGTTCTACATGCTGCTGGCGCTGGCCACCGGGATCTTCTACTTCACCTGGGTCGTCACAGGGATCTCGTTGTCCCTGAGCCTGGCGATCCTGATCATCGGCATTCCGTTCGTGATCCTGTATTTCGGGTCGGTGCGGGTGCTGTCGCTGGTCGAAGGCCGGATCGTCGAGGTGATGCTCGGCGAGCGGATGCCGCGGCGGCCCCTGTACGAGGCGAGCGGCAAGCCGTGGCTGCAGCGGATCGCGGACATGTTCACCGACCCGCGGACCTGGAGCACGCAGCTGTATTTCCTGCTGATGTTGCCGCTTGGTGTTGCGTATTTCACCGTCGCGGTGACCCTGCTCAGCGTGTCGCTGGCCTTCATCGCCGCGCCGCTGTTGGTCTGGATCGGATACGCCGAG
>JBBSTP010000083.1:0-8635 GCA_038235795.1 Lysobacterales bacterium
CGATGCCGCCGGCCAGCTGGTTGGCGTCGCCGATGCCATGGTCGAGGATGCCCAGGAACATCTGGATCATGCCCACCACTGTGCCGAAAAGGCCCAGCAACGGACCGGCGGCGGCAATGGTGCCGAGCGTATTGAGGAAGCGCTCCATCCGGTGCACCAGATGGCGGCCGATGTCCTCCACGCGCTCGCGGATTTCCTCGCGGCTGCGACCACGCACATCCAGCGCGGCGGCCAGCAACGCGCCCAATGGCGAGGTCGAGCGCAGCGAATCGACATGCGCGGGATCCAGCGGCTTGCCACGTGCCACCCAGAGCCGGACCTCCTCGCCCAGTCCCGGCGGCAACACGCGCAGGCGGCGCAGGCTCCAGAAGCGCTCGACGATGATCGCCAATGCGATCGCCGACAACAGCACCAGCGGGATCATCGGCCAACCACCCGCCCGGACCAGTTCCAGCACGCTTCAATCCTCCGGCGATTCAAGCCGTCATGTAGTGGCTGCGTAGCATAGCCCAGCAGTCCCGCTGCGCCTTTGCGCGGCGTCCCACAACCGACGCCTGGACGCGCGACGTTCCTGCAATTGCACCCCATCGGATCCCAGCCAGATCCGCATCGCACCCGAGCGCGCGGTGTCCACCACTTCCGCGCCCGCATCGCACCATCGCTTCACGACGACGGGCTTGGGATGGCCGAATCGATTACCCGCGCCTGAAGACACCACGGCCAGTCGCGCACCCGTTGCGCGGATGAAGCCGGGACTCGAGGAACCGCCGCTGCCGTGATGCGGCACCAGCACCACGTCGCTGCGCAGCTCCAGCGGGGCGCGCTTTTCCAGCGACTGTTCGATCACCTCGCCCATGTCGCCGGTCAACAAGGCGCTGCCATGCGCGGTCTCCACCCGGATTACACAGGTGGCCTCGTTGCCCAAATAAGGGAACCAGCGGGTCGGATGCAGGACACGAAAGCGCACGCCATCCCATTCCCAGGACTGGCCGGCCTGGCAATTGACGATGCCCGGAGTGGGGCTGCCCTCGGGCGCCAGCATCACCAGTACCGGAAATGCACGCGAGACCGCGCCCCAGCCGCCCGCGTGGTCGTTGTCGCCATGACTGACTACGGCAGCATCCAGCACGTGCACCCCGAGTGCGTGCAGGGACGGCACCACTGCACGCTCGCCGGCATCGTAGCCATCCTTGGTGGCCGGACCCATGTCGTACAGCAGGCTGTGATGCGCGGTTCGGACCAGCACCGACAAGCCTTGGCCCACATCGATCACCACCAGTTGGGCTTCACCGTGGCGCGGGAGATCGCGCGACGGCCACAGCAAGGGCAGCCACAGCAGCACCGCGAGGGATTTACCCGGCATGCCGCGCGGCAACATCAGCCAGAACGCCGACAGCAGGGCCAGTGGCAGGGCGAACCAGCGCGGCTCGGGAAGCCAGGCCATCGCCAGTGGACTGTCCGCAGTCGAGCGCAACACCGGCCACAACAGGTCGAAGCACCAGGCCGCCAACTGCCACAAGGCATCGCCCCAACCCGTGTGCAGGCCATCAAGCAACAGACCCAGCAAGGCGAGCGGAATCACCACCAGGCTCCACCAGGGCACCGCCAGCAGGTTGGCGAAGGGGCCTGCAAACGAGGCTTGACCGAACAGCATCACCGACAATGGCAGCAATCCAAGCGTGGCCACCGCCTGCGCACCCAGGAAGCCGCGCAGCATCACGCCCATGCCAGCCTTCGCGTCGGTTGGAAGGCACCACAGCAGCCATGCGACACCGGCAAAGCTCAACCAGAACCCGGCGCCCAACACTGACAACGGATCCAGCAGCAACAGCACCACGCAGGCCAGTGCCAGGGAGTCGGCCAATCGCTGGTGGCGGCGCGCGCAACGTGCGAGCACCAGCACCGCGATCATCACCGCGGTGCGCAGGGTTGGCAGCGCGAAACCGGTCATCGCCGCGTAGGCAAAAGCGCCCACCAACGCACCGAAGCCCGCCGCGAAGGGACGCGGCAGGATTTGGCAGAGCCCAGGCACCAGCCACCAGAGCGCCGCAGCCAACAGGGCGAAGAACCCCGCGACCAAGCCGACATGGAAGCCGGAGATCGCAATAAGATGAGTCAATCCTGCTGCCCGCAGCCGAGCCCAGTCATCGTCGTCCAAGGCACGGGTATCGCCCAATGCAAGTGCCCGCACGAAACGTGCGCTTGGCGATGGGACCGCCTGCGCGATGTGCGCACTGCCCCGCTCCCGCCACGCAGCAATGCCTGTGGGCGAACCCAAGGGTTCGGCCAGCGAGGGCTCCAGCACATGCCCGGTGGCCGTGATGCGCGCCGCCAACGCCTGTTTCTCGCCGTCGCCCCCGCCCGGGTTGCGCAGGCCCTGGGGCGACCGCAGGCGCAGCGGCAGGCGCCAACGGCTTCCGGCACGCAGCACCTCGCGCGCCTGTCTATCGTCGTCGAACCAGCCAAGGCGCAGGCGCTTGCCGCGTAGCTCACGTGGCTGCGCATCGTCATCATCGACCACGAATTCGAAGCGCGTGCGCCGCGCCTCGTGGATCGGCAAGTCGTCGATGCGACCACTGACCGTCAGCACCTTGCTTTCCAAGGAGGGCGGTAGTTGAAGATCCAGCGCATGCGCCGCATGCAGGCCGGTGAAACCGATCCCCCACAGCAACATGCCGAGCAGGCGCAGGTGTCCACCATGCCAAGTCAACCATGCTCCAGCCAGCAGCAGGCAGACCGAAACCGGCCACGGCAGCAGGCTGGGCATCAGCAGGCACCCGGTGCAACCCGCCAACAACGCCAGCGCACAACCTGGACCAAACAAGGGCACGTCGGCAACCGAACGAGAGGTCGCCCAGTGCCGGATGCGGATCGCGCGGGGAGCAAGTGCAATGGCCATGCCGCCAGCGTGGCGACAAACCGGCGCGCCGGCGATCAGCGCTCGCTCGGCATTCGGGTCAGGAAACCCTGATCTCCCCCGTCGCTAGACCTCGTCCGGCGCCAGTTCCCGCAACTTGCCTTCGTGCAACTCCAGCACCCGGTCCAGCCGCCGTGCCAGGCGGCGGTCATGGGTCACCAGCACCAGGCTGGTGCGCTGGGCGCGGTTGAGTTCGAGCATCTGCGCGAACACATTGGCCGCGGTTTTCTCATCGAGGTTGCCGGTTGGCTCGTCGCCAAGCACGCAGGCCGGGTTGTTGACCAGCGCCCTAGCCACCGCCGCACGCTGGCGCTCACCACCCGACAGCTCGCCAGGCTTGTGTTGCAGGCGATGGCCAAGGCCGACCGATTCCAGCAGGTCCTGCGCGCGCTTGCTGGATTCGGCCGTGCTGCGTCCTGCCAGCAGCACCGGCATCATCACGTTTTCCAGCGCGGTGAATTCCGGCAGCAGGTGATGGAACTGGTAGACAAAGCCGAGCGCGCGATTACGCAGGCGCCCGCGTTCAGCGTCGGACAACGCACTCATCTTGTGACCGGCGACATACACCTCGCCGGCGCTCGGCACGTCCAGCCCGCCGAGCAGGTGCAGCAGCGTGCTCTTGCCTGCGCCGGATGCACCGAGGATCGCGACCGTTTCGCCTGCCTGCACCGCGATATCAAGGCCATCAAATACCTGCGTGCGCAGGCTGCCTTCGGCATAGGTCTTGGCTAGATTTTCGGCTCGAACGACTTCGCCGTCGTGACCGGCTTGGCGTAGTGGCTCACTCATAACGCAGCGCCTCCGCCGGGGCGGTGCGCGCGGCGCGCCAGGCCGGATACAAGGTGGCGACAAAGGCCATCGCAAGCGCCACGCCGGCAATGGTGCTCACGTCGCTGGCCTGCAGGTCCGTCGGCAGGCCGGTGATGTAATACACGTCTTCCGGCAGCAACTGCACGCCAAGCACTTTTTCGATGCCCTGCAGGATGCTGTCGAGGTTCAAGGTCAGCAGGATCCCGCCGATCACGCCCAGAACCGTACCAATAATGCCGATCAGGCTGCCCTGCACCATGAACACCTGCATCACCTGGCGCGGGGTCAGCCCCAACGTCCGCAAGATGGCGATATCGGCCTGCTTGTCGGTCACCAGCATCACCTGCGAGGACACCAGGTTGAATGCGCCCATGGCAATGATCAGTGACAGCAGGATCGCCATCACCGTCTTTTCCATCTTCAGCGCGCGGAACAGGTTGGCGTTGTCCTGGCTCCAGTCACTGACCCGGTACGGACCCTGCAGTTTTGTCGCGAGGTCGCGGGCGACTTCGAACGCCTGGTCCATGTCGTGCATCTTCAGGCGCACGCCGGTGACGCCCTCGCCCATCCGCAGCACGCGTTGCAGGTCCTGCATATTGACCACTGCCAGACCCTTGTCGAATTCGTTGTAGCCCGCCTCGAAAATCCCGCTGACCGCAAACCGTTTCATGGTCTGCACCCCACCCAGCGGCGTGCTGCGAAAATCCGCCAGAGTCACCACCACGTCATCGCCAACGCTGACGCCCAGCCACACCGCCAATTCGCGCCCAAGCACGATCTTGAAACTGCCAGGCTGCAGTTCCGACAGCTTGCCCTGCACGAGCTTTTCGCCGAGCACCGAGACCTTGTCCTCTTCAACCGGCACCACGCCGCGCAGCATCGCCGGCTGGTTGTTGGCACCGGAGATCAGCGCCTCCTTCTCGATGTATGGGGCTGCGCCCGCGACGCGAGGGTCGGCCATCGCCACTTTCACCGCGTGCTGCCAATCCGAGAGTGGCTCGGCATAACCGCTGACGGTTGCGTGCGCGGCCATCTGCAGCATGCGGTCGCGGATCTCGCGCTGGAAACCACCCATCACCGCCAGCGTGGTGATCAGCGCGATCACCCCCAGCGCGATGCCGAGGATCGAGGCGAGGGAAATGAAGGAGATGAAGCCATTTCGGCGTTTGGCGCGCACATAGCGCAGGCCGATCGCGACGGGAACCGGTTTGAACATCGAAAGCCCTTGGGTCAACCGCGCTATCGTGCCATTGATGCGGCCTCAGGTGCAGGTTGCATGCACATCGCGGCCAGTCGGAGTTCACGTCGCGATATCGGCGGCAAGGTGTCCGGCCAGAACATCAGGCGCCGGACCCGCCCTTGCGGATCGCGCCAGCGCAGGAACGCCAGCGGCCCGCGCCATGCGATCTTCAGGCCCTGCATCGGCAGGCCGTTGCAGGTCGGCTGCCCGCACCCGCCGGGGGTCACCAGCGCGCACGATGGCAACTTGCGATAACGCACTGCATCCAAGACACCCCAAGCGCAGGTCGCCAGGGCGAGTGGCCACGCCCACGCACGTGGCAGATCCGACATCAGCAACGAGAACGGCGCCAGCAGCGCCATCAACCACAACATCGCGCCGGTCCAGCGTGATGGTCGCCACTCAAGGCGGCAAGGTGCGGATGTATTTGATGAGCGCCGCGATTTCGACATCGGCAGGAGCCTCATGGCCAAGGAACCAGCGCCAGAGCCTATCGTCCTCGCAGTCCAGCAACCGTCGGAAAACCCCGCGCTGGGCTTCGGACGCTGCCGCGTATTCGCGGTCAAGCCATCGTTCCAGCAGCTGGTCGAGTTCGCGCATGCCACGCCGGCATCGCCAGCGCAGGCGCTTGACCTCGGACGTGGCGTCTTCGCTCACGCGGCGCGCAGCAGGCCAACGGCCAACACGCCCCACATCGTCCACAACAACACATTGCTGCCGAGGAACGCATAGAAACGGTGCATGACCCGGTTGTAGGTGCAGTGGATGCAACTGTGCAGCACGCGAAAGGCGACATAACCCCAGGCCAGTCCCAGCACCAGCGGTGACACCTGTTGGGTCACGAACGCCACCACCAGCGCGACGTAGAACAGCACCGGCATCTCGAACAGGTTGCGGTAGTTGTCGGCGCCGCGGGTGTCGGTGAAACGCGCTGCCATCTGCGAGCTACTGGGGATCTCGCGCATGTGGATGGCGTCGGCCCGGACTTGCCGTCTGCGTTCGAAGAACATCCGGAACAAAACAGCTGTCGTCAGCGCAACCAAGGCGACTGCCGGCAGGAAAATCGCTGTGGGGTTCACGCGCGCCGCGCCAGCATCAACTGCTTGATTTCGCCGATGGCCTTGGCCGGGTTCAACCCCTTCGGGCAGGTCCGGGTGCAGTTCATGATGGTGTGGCAGCGATACAGCTTGAACGGATCTTCCAGCTCATCCAGGCGCGCGCCGGTGTCTTCGTCGCGGCTGTCGACGATCCAGCGATAGGCCTGCAGCAGCACAGCTGGTCCCAGATAACGCTCGCCGTTCCACCAATAGCTTGGGCAGGCGGTGCTGCAGCAGGCGCACAGGATGCACTCGTACAGGCCGTCAAGCTTGGCCCGGTCCTCCTTCGACTGCAGCCGCTCACGACCCGACGGCGGCGGCGTCTGCGTGCGCAGCCACGGCTTGATCGAGGCGTACTGCGCGTAGAAGTGGGTGAGATCCGGTACCAGGTCCTTGATCACCGGCATGTGCGGCAAGGGATAGATCGGCACTTCGGCATCGTCCTTGCCGCAATCCTCGATCGCCAGGGTGCATGCCAATGTATTGGTGCCGGCGATGTTCATCGCGCACGACCCGCAGATCCCTTCGCGACAGGAGCGGCGGAAGGTCAAAGTGGGGTCGATCTCGTTCTTGATCTTGATCAGCGCGTCCAGCACCATCGGCCCGCACGCGGCAAGGTCGACGTCGTAGGTATCCACGCGCGGGTTCAGCCCGTCGTCTGGATTCCAGCGATAGACCTTGAAACTGCGCACGCGCTTGGCTCCAGCGGCAGCCGGGAAGTGCTGGCCTTTCTGGATCTGCGAGTTCTTCGGGAGGGTGAATTCAGCCATGGTGGTTTTCCTGCTCCCGGATCAATAAACGCGCGGCTTCGGCGGTACGACGTCGACGTCGCTGCTGAGCGTGTACATGTGCACCGGGCGATAGTCGATGCGGGTATTGCCCGCATCATCGACCCAGCACACGCTGTGCTTCTGCCAGTTTTCGTCGTCGCGCTCCGGGAAGTCCTCGCGCGCATGCGCGCCGCGCGACTCGGTGCGGTTCTCCGCGGAGACAATCGTGGCCAGCGCCTGGCCCAGCAGGTTCTGCAGTTCCATGGTCTCGATCAGGTCCGAGTTCCACACCAGCGAACGGTCGGAGACCTTGACGTCTGCAAAGCTCGCATTGATCTCGCGGATCGCCTTGACCCCGGCCGACAGGGTCTCGCCGGTGCGGAACACCGCCGCGTCGTTCTGCATCGCGCGCTGCATGTTGTTGCGAATCTGCGACGTCGGCGTGTCGCCATGCGCATTGCGCAGCTTGTCGAAGTTGGCAAGTGATTGGTCGCAGGCGTCAGCGGCAAGCGGCTTGTGCGAGTCGCCCGGTTTGATGGTCTCGGCACAGCGGTTGGCAACCGCGCGACCGAACACCACCAGGTCCAGCAGCGAGTTCGAACCCAGGCGGTTCGCCCCATGCACCGACACGCAGGCCGCTTCGCCGATTGCATACAGGCCCGGCACCACCGCATCGGGATTTTCCTGGTATGGCTGCACGACTTCGCCGTGGTAGTTGGTCGGGATGCCACCCATGTTGTAGTGCACGGTCGGCAGCACCGGGATTGGCTGCTTCTCGACATCGACGTTGGCGAAGATGCGCGCGCTTTCCGCGATACCCGGCAGCTTTTCGTGGATATCGGCGGGATCGAGGTGCGTCAGGTCGAGGAAGATGTGGTCCTTGTGCTCGCCCACGCCACGACCCTCGCGGATCTCCAGGGTCATCGCGCGGCTGACCACGTCGCGCGAGGCCAGGTCCTTGGCGTTCGGCGCGTAACGCTCCATGAAACGCTCGCCTTCGCTGTTGCGCAGGATGCCGCCTTCGCCACGCACGCCTTCGGTGATCAGCATGCCGGCGCCGTAGACGCCGGTCGGGTGGAACTGCACGAACTCCATGTCCTGCAGGCCAAGCCCGGCGCGCAGGGCCATGCCGCCGCCATCACCCGTGCAGGTATGCGCCGAGGTCGCGCTGAAATACGCACGCCCGTAACCACCCGTTGCCAACACCACGCCCTGCGCCTTGAACAGGTGCAAGGTGCCTTCGGCCATGTCCAATGCAAGCACGCCGCGGCAGGCGCCATCGGCATCCATGATCAGGTCGAGCGCGAAGTATTCGATGAAGAAGCGTGCGTCATGCGCCAGCGACTGCTGGTAGAGCGTGTGCAGGATCGCGTGACCGGTGCGATCGGCCGCGGCGCAGGTGCGCTGGGCGATGCCCTTGCCGTAATGGGTGGTCATGCCGCCGAACGGGCGCTGGTAGATCTTGCCCTCTTCGGTGCGGCTGAACGGCACGCCCTGGTGCTCGAGCTCGATGACTGCCGGGATCGCTTCCTTGCACATGTATTCGATTGCGTCCTGGTCGCCCAACCAGTCCGACCCCTTGATGGTGTCGTAGTAGTGGAAGCGCCAGTCGTCCTCGCCCATGTTGCCGAGCGCAGCCGAAATGCCGCCCTGGGCTGCCACGGTGTGCGAACGGGTCGGGAACACCTTGCTGATGCAGGCGGTCTGCAGGCCCTTCTGGGCCAGGCCGAAGGTGGCGCGCAGGCCGGCGCCGCCAGCGCCGACCACGATCATGTCGAAGGTGTGTTCCTGGATCTGGTAG
>JBBSTP010000084.1:0-8433 GCA_038235795.1 Lysobacterales bacterium
CCGCCAGGCGAGCGTCTCGCCGGCATCGCCTTGCCCATGCCGTTGGCCAAGGCACTTGGTCGTGCGGACCAGACTGATGGACAACCTGGTGAACAGGCACAGCTCTCGCGCCACTTCCGGCTGCTGCCGGATCGCTGGTCGCCCGCCGCCTTGACCCGCGTGGTGGACGCCGGCGTGGACGACGCGCGTTCGGCCGCCTGGTTGCGTGCCGACCCAGCGTATATCCGCCCCGACATCAATGGCGCGCGCCTGCTGGGGACGGGCGCCGCGCTGTCGATCACCGCGCGGGACATCGATGCGTTCCTGCCGGCATTGCGCCCGCTGTTCGGCGATGCCGGCTTCCTGCTGGATGCACCGCATCCGGCGCGCTGGTACCTGCGCCTGCCGCGTGAGTCCCGACTTCCCGCTTTTTCTGCACCAAGCGATGCGCTGGGCGACGATGTGTTCGAACACATCCCAGATGGTCAGCATGCGCGCCGCTGGCGCACGCTGCTCAGCGAAGCGCAGGTGTTGCTGCACAACCACCCGCGCAATACGCAGCGGGCGGAGGCCGGGTTGGTATCGGTCAACTCGCTGTGGTTCTGGGGCGGTGGCCTGTTGCCCGACAGTGTTGCGTCCGATTTTCCTGTCATATTTTCCGACGATCACGTCTTGCATGGACTGGCGGGTATCGGCACCCTCAAGGCCATGCCACTTGCCGATTTCACGAGCTTTGAATCCATTACCGATGGCGCGCTCATTGACCTGCGCGCGGTCCGCGATCCGAAGGTATTGCTGGAGCGCTGGCTGCAGCCTGCATTTGCCGCTGCCATGCGAGGCCAGGTCGATTTAGATGTGGCCGACGGTCGGATCTTCCATTTGCAGCCAAGCCAGCGCTGGCGGCTCTGGCGCAAGCGACGTTTCGTGCTGACCGCATGAGCGTGCAGCGACGGATTGTTCGTCGCGAACGACCGGTGTGCGTCGAGAACGATTGGCCTTCAAAGTGGCCACCACTGCTGCAGCGCCTGCACGTCGCGCGCGGCAGCGCCAGTGCGACACAGGCGATGCCACGACTTGCCGACCTGTTGCCGTTCGGTCTGCTCACTGGCATCGATCAAGCCGTGACCCTGCTTGACGATGCCATCGCCCGCGACGCACATATCATCGTGGTCGGCGATTACGACTGCGATGGCGCCACCGCCTGCGCGGTCGGCGTGCGCGGTCTGCGCATGCTCGGCGCAAGCCATGTGTCATCCGCAGTACCCAATCGCGTCGTGCATGGCTATGGAATGACGCCGGGCATGGTCGAAGAATTGGCGGGCATGAAACCCGACCTGGTGGTCACTGTCGATCATGGCATCGCTTGCCACGCCGGGATCGAAGCGGCGAAGGCGCGTGGCTGGCGGGTACTTGTAACCGACCACCACCTGCCGGGCGCGACCCTGCCTGCCGCCGACGTCATCGTCGATCCCAACCAGCCCGGCGATGCATTCCCGAGCAAGTCGCTGGCCGGGGTCGGGGTCATGTTCTACGTCCTGCTGGCACTGCGAGCGAAGCGTCGCGCGCAGGCAGATCTGACCTCTCTGCTGGACCTGGTTGCCGTGGGCACCGTGGCCGACATGGTGGCGCTGGATGCCAACAACCGCGCGCTGGTCGGTGCCGGATTGCGCCGCTTGCGCGCAGGGCAGGGCTGCGCTGGCCTGCGTGCATTGATTGAGGTGGCCGGACGACACGCGGCAAGCCTGACCACGACCGACATTGGTTTCGCCATTGGCCCGCGAATCAACGCGGCGGGCCGTCTGGAAGACATGGCCATCGGCATCGAGTGCCTGCTGACCGACGACCCGTCACGGGCTGCGGAACTCGCGCAGGTGCTGCATGCGATCAACCAGGAACGGCGTGGGGTGCAGGCTGGCATGCAGGACATGGCCGAAGCGCAACTGCCCGATTTCGAAGGCGCGGGAACGAGTGCGGTGTGCCTGTACGATGTCGACTGGCATCCGGGCGTGGTTGGCCTGGTTGCATCGAAAACCAAGGAACGCCTGCACCGGCCGGTAATTGCATTCGCCCCGGTAGAATCGGGCAGTTCGCGCCTGCGCGGCTCGGCCCGCTCGATTCCCGGTTTCCATATCCGCGATGCGCTGGCGTTGATCGATGCGCGTCACCCGGGACTGGTACCTCGGTTCGGCGGGCATGCCATGGCTGCGGGCTTGAGCCTCGATCTCGATGACCTCCCCGTGTTTCGTAACGCCTTCCTTCAGGTCGCCTGCGAATGGATGACCCCGGACCTGCTGACCGACACCTTGACCAGCGATGGCGAGCTGGCCGTCGAGGACTTCACCATCGAATCTGCATTGGCTCTGCGCGATGGCGGCCATTGGGGGCAAGGCTACCCCGAGCCGCTGTTCGATGGCGAGTTCGTTGTGCTGGGCTGGCGCATCGTCGGCGAGCGCCATCTCAAGCTCGAACTCAAGCACGCCACTGGCCGACTCAACGCGATCCAATTTGGCGGCTGGAACGGCGCGCCGCCGCAGGAGCGCCTGCACCTGGCCTATCGGCTGGCACCGGACGATTATCGCGGCGGCGATGCAATCCAGTTGATCGTCGTGCATGCGCAGGCGCTGGGTATCGACACGCGCACATCGCCTTAGTTGGATGACCTCGCTGGCAGCGACGTCAACATCTCAGGTGTTCATCCGGGCGGCTTGGGGACCGGGACGTAAGCCAGGCGTGGCTACGTTAGAATTGGCGGTCTTTCGCCGCGATAGTCCTCACCCATGATCGAACTCAATCCCATCCGAGCCCGCATCGCAGACCTGATTGGTCGCCTCGATTCGCTCCGGGGGTATCTTTGACTACGATGCCAAGCGCGAGCGCCTGGAAGAAGTAGAACGCGAGCTCGAGAACCCCGATATCTGGAACGACCCCGACCGCGCGCAGACATTGGGGCGGGAACGCTCGCTGCTGGACAAGACCGTCAACGGCATCCGCGAACTCACCGACGGCCTGGCCGGCGGCAATGAGTTGCTGGAACTGGCCGAGATGGAAGACGACGAGGAAACCGCGCTGGCGGTGGTTGCCGACACGGACCGCTACCAGAAAGGGGTCGACCAGCTGGAATTCCAGCGCATGTTCTCCGGCAAGATGGATACCGCCAACGCGTTCGTCGACATCCAGGCTGGCGCCGGCGGTACCGAGGCGCAAGACTGGGCGGAAATCCTGCTGCGCATGTACCTGCGCTGGTGCGAGTCGCGCGGCTGGAAGACCGAACTGATGGAAGTCAGCGGCGGCGACGTCGCCGGGATCAAGTCGGCGACGTTCCGGGTCGAGGGCGAATACGCCTATGGTTGGTTGAAGACGGAGATCGGCGTGCATCGGCTGGTGCGCAAGTCGCCGTTCGACTCGGACAACCGTCGTCACACCAGTTTCACCAGCGTGTTCGTGTCGCCGGAAGTGGACGACGACATCGAAATCGACATCAATCCGGCCGACCTGCGCACCGACGTGTATCGCTCGTCCGGCGCCGGTGGCCAGCACGTCAACAAGACCGAGTCGGCCGTGCGCATCACCCACATCCCGACCAATACCGTCGCGGCCTGCCAGACTGGCCGCAGCCAGCACCAAAACCGCGATACCGCGATGAAAATGCTGATGGCGAAGTTGTATGAGCTGGAGGTGCAGAAGCGCAACGTCGAGCGGGACGCGCTGGAGGCCACCAAGTCCGATATCGGTTGGGGCAGCCAGATCCGCAACTACGTGCTGGACCAGAGCCGGATCAAGGACCTGCGCACGGGCATTGAGCGCAGCGACACCCAGAAGGTGCTGGATGGCGACCTCGACGAATTCGTCGAGGCCAGCCTGAAGTCGGGGCTGGAGGCTGGCTCCAAACGCAGCGATGCCGCGTGAGCCAGAAACCGCCCGTCGCATCCAGCAGATCGAAGCCATGACCGATACCAACGCAGCACCGCCACATGACGAAAACCACCTGATCGCCGAACGGCGTGGCAAGCTCACCGCCTTGCGCGGGCAGGGGATTGCGTTCCCGAACGATTTCCGCCGCGGCGATTACACGCAGGACCTGCAGGATGCGTACGCCGACGTCGAGCAGTGGACGGGCGAATCGCTGGAAGCCGAAAACAAGCGGGTCACGATCGCCGGTCGCCTGCTGGCCAAACGCGTCATGGGCAAGGCGGCATTCGCCCAGATCCAGGACATGACTGGGCGCATCCAGCTGTTCCTGCAGGGCAGTGCGCTTGGCGATGCCTACGAGGCGTTCAAGGGTTGGGACGTTGGCGACATCGTTGCGGCCGAAGGCACGTTGATGCGCACGAAGACCGGCGAACTTTCGGTGCGTGCAGAATCCCTGCGCTTGCTGGTCAAGTCGCTGCGCCCGTTGCCGGACAAGTGGCACGGCTTGGCCGACGTCGAACAGCGCTATCGGCAGAGGTATGTCGATTTGATCGTGAATCCCGATGCGCGCGACGTATTCATCGCACGCTCGCGGATCGTGGCTGGCATCCGCCGCTGGCTGGATGCGCGCCGCTTCCTGGAAGTGGAGACGCCAATGATGCATTACATCGTCGGCGGCGCCACCGCGCGTCCGTTCACCACCCACCACAACGCGCTCGACCTCGACTTGTTCCTGCGCGTGGCGCCGGAGCTTTACCTCAAGCGCCTGACCGTTGGCGGCCTGGAGCGCGTGTACGAAATCAACCGCAACTTCCGCAATGAGGGCGTTTCAACCCGGCACAATCCCGAATTCACCATGCTCGAGTTGTACGAGGCCTATGCCAGCTATATCGAGGTCATGGACCTGACCGAGGGCATGATCCGCGACGTTGCCGCCGAGGCGATGGGCACGCTGCAGTTTCTTTGGGATCGGCAAGACATCGACCTGGCGCCGGCATTCCGCCGCTGGAAGCTGGAAGAAGCCGTGCGCGAGTTGAACCCGGATATCTCGGTCGCGGATTGTCGTGATCGCGGGGCTTTGGCGGGGCATTGCAGGCGCCTTGGCGTGCAGGTGAAGCCCGGCCATGGCTGGGGCAAGCTGTTGCTGGAAATCTTCGAAAAAACGGTGGAAGCGGGACTCATCCAGCCGACCTTCATCACCCACTATCCAGTCGAGGTTTCGCCACTCGCGCGCGAATCGGACAGCGAGCCCGGCATCACCGACCGCTTCGAGCTGTTCATCGGCGGCAAGGAACTTGCGAATGGTTTCTCCGAACTCAACGACCCAGAAGACCAGACCGCGCGTTTCCGCGCCCAGGTCGAGGCGCAGGAGGGCGGCGACGACGAGGCTATGCATTTCGATGCAGACTACATCCGAGCGCTGGAAGTCGGGCTGCCGCCGACCGGCGGGCTGGGTGTCGGCATCGACCGGCTGGTGATGCTGCTGACAGGCTCAAGTTCGATCCGTGACGTATTGTTGTTCCCGTACATGCGGCCGGAGCACGATTCGCCCTGAGGGCCGTCAAACCGCGTTTGGCGGCTCGCGTAGTTCCTTGCGCAGTATCTTGCCCACATTGCTCTTGGGCAGCTCGCAGCGGAACTCCACCTGTTTGGGTTGCTTGTAGCCTGTCATGTTCTCGCGACAGAACGCCTTGATCGCCTCGACGCTGAGCGCCGGATCCTTCTTCACCACGAACACCTTGACCGATTCGCCGGATTTCTCGTCCGGGACGCCGATCGCGGCGACTTCCAGCACACCGGGCATCATCGCGATCACGTCTTCGATTTCGTTCGGATACACGTTGAAACCCGACACCAGGATCATGTCTTTCTTGCGGTCGACGATGTAGAAATACCCTTGCTGGTCCATGCGCGCCATGTCGCCGGTATGCAGCCAACCCTCGGCATCGATTGTTTTAGCGGTATCTTCCGGGCGCTGCCAATAGCCACGCATCACCTGCGGCCCTTTTACGCAGAGTTCGCCGATATCACCCATGGGCAGCATGTTGCCATCGTCGTCCTTGATGCAGACGTCGGTCGACGGCACCGGCAACCCGATCGAGCCGTTGAATGCAATTATCTCGGGCGGATTGATGCACACGGCGGGTGAGGTCTCGGTCAGCCCATAGGCCTCGGCCAGGGTGCAGCCGGTAACCTTCTTCCACTTGTCCGCAACCGCGCGCTGTACCGCCATGCCTCCGCCCAGAGTCAGGTGCAGGTGCGAGAAATCCACCTCTTCGAAGCCAGGGGTGTTGAGCATGCCATTGAACAGCGTGTTGACACCGGTGATGGCGGTGAAGGGGACCGACTTCAGCTCCTTGACAAACCCTGGCATGTCGCGCGGGTTGGTGATCAGGTGGTTTCGCGCGCCAAACTTGATGAACACCAGGCAGTTCGCCGTCAGTGCGAAGATATGGTAAAGCGGCAACGCAGTGACGATGATTTCTTCGCCCATGCGAATGTTGCCGCCGACCCAGGACGCCGCCTGCTGCATGTTTGCGACCATATTGCGATGGGTCAGCATCGCGCCCTTGGCCACGCCGGTGGTACCGCCGGTGTATTGCAGGAAGGCCAGGTCGTCGTGGCCGATGACCATGTCGGATGGCGCATGCCTGCGCCCCAGCGTCAGCGCGTCTTGGAAGCGCACGGCACCCGCGATGTCGTAGTCGGGCACCATTTTCTTGACGTGGCGAAGCACGAAATTGACGATCAGACCCTTCGGGAATCCGAGCATGTCGCCAAGGCCCGTGGTGATCGTCCGCACGCCGGGCACTTCCGACAGCACGTGCTGGACGACATCACCGAAATTGTCCATCACCAGGATGGCCGACGCCCCCGAATCCATCATCTGGTGCTTCAATTCCCGCGCTGTGTACATCGGGTTGGTGTTGACTACGGTCAACCCGGCGCGCAGCACGCCCAGAATCGCCACCGGATACTGCAGGCAGTTGGGCAGCATGACCGCGACCCGGTCACCCTTCTTGAGTTTCAGCTCGCCCAGCAGATATCCCGCAAAGTCGCGGCTCAGCTGGTCCAGTTCGCCATAAGTGATCTGTTTCCCCATGTTGGAGAAGGCGACGTTGTCGCGGAATTTTTCCACGGCAGCCTCGAACACCGCCGGAATCGATTCGAATTCATTAAGGTCGATTTCGCTGGGGACACCGTCCGGATAATGATCCAACCACGGCCGTTCGGTACTCATGCTCAGCTCCCTGAGAGTAGGCCGGCTCGCAGGTGCGACGGCGTATGGAATGCACTCGATTTGAGCATAGGCGCCAAATAGTGACAAGCTGGAAGTCCGCGCAGGCAGCTTTCCGCGAAGCAACATACCTTGTCGCGTGGATTTGATTCGCGTGGATAAGACGCTCATTGCTGGTTGCCATACTGGCTTCGGTCGCTGCGATGAGCTGTTCAAGGACGGCACCCGAGCAAGCCGTCCGCCAGCAGCTCGATGCAACAAGAGGCGGCCGTAGCCGCCTTTGTCCTGCATGCGAAATCCCCGCGACGCTAGGCCTTCTTGGCTGCGAGCTGGCGCAGCACGTACTGCAGCAGTCCACCGTGCCTGAAGTACTCGACTTCCTTGGGCGTCAGCAACAGCACCTGGGCCTGGAACACAACCTGCGTGCGGCCAGTTCGAGTCGCAGTGACCGTAGCGACTTTCGCCACGCCATCCTGAAGCCCGGTGATCGCAAAAGTTTCCGAACCGTCGAATGCAAGGCTCTTCGCGCTTTGCCCGTCCATGAACTGCAGCGGCAGCACGCCCATACCGACCAGGTTGGAGCGGTGGATGCGCTCGAAACTCTCGGCGATCACCGCCTTGACCCCCAACAGGATGGTGCCCTTGGCCGCCCAGTCGCGGCTGGAGCCGGTTCCGTATTCCTTGCCGGCCAGCACCACCAACGGCACGCCGTCGGCCTTGTACTGCATCGCCGCATCAAAGATCGACATCTTTTCCGGCTTGCTGCCGTCGCTGCTGAAGTGCAGCGTGTTGCCGCCTTCCTCGCCGCCGAACATCAGGTTCTTGATGCGGATATTGGCGAAGGTGCCGCGCACCATCACGTCGTCGTTGCCGCGACGGCTGCCGTAGCTGTTGAAATCGGCCTGCTGCACATCGCGCGACTGCAGGAAGCGGCCGGCGGGCGAATCCTTCTTGATGTTGCCGGCCGGGGAGATGTGGTCGGTGGTGATCGAGTCGCCGAACAGCCCCAGCACGCGAGCGCCATGAATGTCGTCGATACTGCCGACCTCCATGGTCATGCCATCGAAGTAGGGCGGGTTCTTGATGTAGGTCGACTCTTCGCTCCACGCATAGCTCTCGCCATCCGGCGATTGGACGTGGTTCCAGCGGGTATCGCCCTTGAACACGTCGGCATAGTTGCGAATGAACATCTCCGGGGTGACGCTTTGCGCAATGAGTTCGCCGACTTCCCTGGTGGTGGGCCAGATGTCGCGCAGGTACACGTCATTGCCGTCACCGTCCTGGCCGAGCGGCTCCGAGGTGAGGTC
>JBBSTP010000085.1:0-8376 GCA_038235795.1 Lysobacterales bacterium
CCACCGGAGTAGGCGGCCAGCGCGATGCGGGCGCGGTCGTGCGCCAGCGGCAGCAAGCTGTCGCGGGTGCGGGTGACCTGCATGCCCAATCCTTGCCAGCGCGCAAAGGCCTTGCGCACGGCCTCGGCCTGCATGCGACGTGCGTCCTCCCGACTCGCATGGACGGCGGCAAGATCGGCGCCGCGTGCATTGACGCCGCGGTCCTGGCGGTTGCCGGGGAACAGCGGCAGGCCTACGCCGACTTCCAGCCAGACCACGTTGGAGCCACCGCCGCCCCGCTTGGCGACGCCGCCGCCAACGCTCCAGTCCGGCCGCTTCTCGGCGCGAGCCAGCGCCAGTGCGGCATCGGCCGAGGCCTCGCGCGCGTCCCAGGCCAGCAACGGACCTTGCTGGTCCAAGTGCGCCAGCATTTGTGCCTCGGACATGGGCAGGCGCGAGAAATCGGGAGGCGCATCTGTCGCGCCAACGGCTGCATCGCCCAGCCAGCGTTGCAGGCCGGCGCGAGCCTGCGCGATGCGTGCGTCGGCATCGTCGATGCGGTTCTGCAATTCCAGTTCGCTTGCACGCGTGGCCAAGACATCGCCGGCACTGCCACCACCACCGGCCAGCTGCGCGCGGGTGGCGCGCACTGCCAGTGCGGCCTGCTCGCGCAGGTCCTGCAACTGCTCGCGCTCGTGTTGCGCCGCCCATAACTGCACCCACGCCTTGGCCGTCGCACGCTGCACATCGAGTGTGGTGCTCACGGTGTCGGCGCCGGCCTGGTCGAGCAGCGCGCGCGCCAGTTCGCGGCGTGCAGTGCGCTTGGCCCGCGATGGCAAGGCCTGGTTGATGCCGATGCGCTGCATCGTCATCCGGTCCCGGTTGAGCGTGTAGGCGTCGGGTCCGCCGATCGGGAAATTCTGCACGCCGACGGTGAGGGTCGGGTCCGGCAATGCGTCGGCGCGGGCGAGATCCTCCGATCGCGCCTGGCGGCTCGCATCGCGCGCGAGCAGGATTGGCGCGCGTTGGGTTGCGGCAGCCACGGCATCGTCCAGCGACAGCGCCTGTGCGGCAGCGACGCCAGGTGCAAGCGCGGCCAGCACCAACATCGACAAGCCAGTGCTGCGCAACGTGGATGAGCGGAAATGCGTACGCGCTACGAGCGGCGCACGCCGGCAATCAGTTGAACTCTTCATGGCAACTCCAGATCACACAGGCACGAAAACACACCGCTGCATCGCAGGGCGGTGGTTGATGGCGTGAGACGGAGCGCTAGATCAACAGGCGGGAGTAGTGGAGGTGCGTTGGTGGATCCGAACGCGCGAACACATCGCCAGATCCGATATCACGGCGGTGCGTAACAGGCAGCACCGCAACGGCATGCAGCAGCGGCGGCAACGCCAATGCCGGCACCGGCGGAATGCTCGTAGTGCTGGCTGATGTCGCGTCGGGCGCGCAGTACTTCTCGCACAACCCGTCGGCGGCGTCCGTGCGCGGTTCGCTCGCCATGGCCGCGCGGCACTCCGGCGACATCGCCGACACCGACATCGATACTGCTGCGACAGGCAGCAGCGGCATCGCGCACGCCAATGCCGTCATTGCCACCTGCTGCAGCAACAGGAAGGTGGTCAGCAGCATCACGATCACGGAACGCTGGCGGCGGGAACGGGACATGTCGGGAATCTAGGCGCCGCTTGCGGGATTGGCAAGCGCGGCAGGTTCCGGCAACCGCGTGCGCGCCAGCCGCAATGCATTGGTCACCACCGACACCGAGCTCAGGCTCATCGCCAGCGCGGCAATCATCGGGCTCAGCAACAGGCCGAACACCGGGTACAGCACGCCAGCGGCAATCGGCACGCCGATCGCGTTGTAGAGGAAGGCGAACGCCAGGTTCTGGCGCATGTTGCGCACCGTCGCCGTGGACAATTCGCGCGCCCGCAGGATCCCGCGCAGGTCGCCCCTGACCAGGGTCACCTGCGCGCTGGACATCGCCACATCAGTGCCGGTGCCCATCGCGATGCCGATGTCGGCACTGGCCAGTGCAGGCGCATCGTTGATGCCGTCGCCGGCCATCGCGACCTTGTGGCCCTCTGACTGCAGCTTGCGCACCAGCGTCGCCTTGTCTTCCGGGGTCACGTCGCCGTGGACTTCGTCGATGCCCAGCGCGCGGCCCACCGCATCGGCGGTGCCGCTGCCATCGCCGGTGGCCATCACCACGCGCAGGCCGCTGGCCTGCAACGCGGCGATCGTCGGAGCGGCGGAGGCTTTGATCGGATCGGCCACCGCCAGCAAGCCCAGGAATGCACTGTCGGCGGCGAGGAACATCACGCTGGCGCCGTCCTTGCGCAGGGTTTCGGCTTCGTCAGCGAGCGCCGTCACGTCGATGTCGTTGGACGTCATCAGCGCATGGTTGCCCAGCAGCAATGCACGCCCGTCGACGCTGCCGCGCACGCCCGAGCCAGTGACCGAATCGAAGTCCTGCGCGGTCGCCAGCGCCAGCGAACGCGCGCGTGCTTCAGTGACCAGCGCTTCGGCCAGCGGATGCTCGCTGCCCTGGTCCAGGCTGGCGGCCAGGCGCAGCAGCTCGTCGCCCTCCGTGCCGGGCATCGCCGACACGCTGCGAAACGCCGGCTTGCCTTCGGTCAGCGTGCCGGTCTTGTCGACCACCAGCGTATCCAGGGTGCGGAAATTCTCGATCGCCTCGGCATCGCGGAACAGCACGCCGGACTGCGCCGCGCGACCCGTGGCCACCATGATCGACATTGGCGTCGCCAGCCCCAGCGCGCACGGGCAGGCGATGATCAGCACCGACACTGCGTTGAGCACCGCCCACGTCCAGGACGGCTCCGGGCCCCACAGCCCCCAGGCGAAGAACGTGGCCACGGCCACCGCCAGCACCACCAGCACGAACCAGTACGCGGCCTTGTCAGCCACGCGTTGCATCGGTGCGCGCGAGCGCTGCGCCTGCGCCACCAACTGCACGATCCTCGCCAGCACCGTGGCCGAGCCAACCTGCTCGGCGCGCATCAGCAGCGCGCCGGTGCCGTTCTGGGTCGCGCCGATGACGCGATCACCGGGCGACTTGGTAACCGGCATCGACTCGCCGGTGAGCATCGACTCGTCGACGTTGGAACGGCCTTCGACCACGCTGCCATCCACCGGCACTTTTTCACCGGGGCGCACGCGCAGCACGTAACCCACATGCACATGGTCGAGCGGGATGTCCTGCTCGCTGCCGTCGTCCAGCACGCGGCGTGCGGTCTTGGGCGCGAGGCCCAGCAGCGCCTTGATCGCCGCGCCGGTTTTCGAGCGCGCGCGCAGCTCCAGCAGCTGGCCGAGCAACGTCAGCGAGATGATCACCGCTGCCGCTTCGAAGTACACGCCGACCCGCCCGTGTTCCTGGAACGACGCCGGGAACAATCCCGGCGCGACCGTGGCGACCACGCTGTAGCCAAACGCCGCGCTCACGCCGATGCCGATCAGCGTCCACATGTTGGGGTTGCGCGTGCGGATCGATTGCACGCAGCGCACCAGGAACGGCCAGCCCGCCCACAGCACGACTGGCGCGCTCAATACCAGCTCCATCCAGGTGCGAGTGGTAGTCGGCAACGCAGGCACGTAGTGTCCGAACATCGCCAGCAACAGCACCGCCACGCTCAGCGGCAGCGTCCACCAGAAGCGCCGGCTGAAGTCGCGCAGCTCCGGGTTGTCCTCTTCCTCAAGGCTGGGCATTTCCGGTTCCAGCGCCATGCCGCAGATCGGGCAGGTACCCGGATGGTCCTGGCGGATCTGCGGATGCATCGGGCAGGTGTACATCGCGCCCGCCGGTGCCTCGACCGGGGCAGGTGGCGCGTCGCCCAGGTAGTGCGCTGGGTCGGCGACGAACTTGCCGTGGCAGCCCGCGCTGCAGAAGTGATACGTCGTGCCCTCATGCTCCGCCGAGCCGCCTTTCGCAGTCGCCGGATCCACGGTCATCCCGCACACCGGATCGATCACCTTGAAAGACTCATCGCCGCGCGCCTTCGCGTCAGGTACGTGGCCACTCGCCTTGCCGTGGTCGCCCTTGTCGTGCGCGGCATGCTCGTGTTCGGGGTGCTCATGACCGCTCATGACGGCTCCTCCGACAACGCAGCCATGATCGGGCAGGTGTCCAGCGCGCCGTGGCCGGGGCAGGCGGTGACCAGCTGCTGCAGCGCATCGCGCACGCGCACCATTTCGTCGATGCGGCTGTTGACGTCGTCCAGCTTGACCTGCGCGCGCGCGTTCAAGCTGGCCATGTCGTCCGATGCGCTGGCGGTCAGGTCCAGCAGTTCGCGGACTTCCTGCAAGGTGAAGCCAAGTACCTTGGCGCGGCGCACGAAGCGCAGGCGCGCCACGTCGCTGTCGCGGTAATCGCGGTAGCCCGATGGCGTGCGCAACGGCGCCGGGATCATGCCCTCGCGCTCGTAATAGCGGATGGTGTCGATGCCGACATCGGCCTTTTGGGCCAGCGTTCCGATCTTCATGGGGACCTCCGGGTTCAACCTGCACAGCGTGCGATCCGCAACCTTAAACCCTTGACTAGAGTCCAGAGTCAATACCTAGTGACGGATTGTGTCGGAACTCCATTCGGACGCGACCCAGTTGCTCGCGACCAAGCCGACCTCCACTTTTGTAGGAGTGCCCATCGGCGCGATCAGCGCTTGGCCTGCGAACGCACTTGTCCGTCATCCTGGCGCACGCCGGGATCCAGCGCCTGCCTTTTGCCCGCCACACAAGCGCAGCCTGCCGCTACAGTGTTCGCTCGCCGACCAACGACGCCGCCCATGTTCGAACAGACCTTCAAGAATATCGACGACATCCTGCACAAGCATGCCGGCTGCACCAGCGAGCTGGGTTCGCGGGCAGCGTGAAGCCGGGTTTGTGCACTAGCTTGCGGTCTCATGACCCTGCCTGATCACATTGCCGCTAGCCACACGGCGAGCCGCCTGCAGCTACCTCCCGGCCCATGGCCCACCGTGCTCGATGGGTTATGTGCGCGGTTCCCGCGCATTGCCCGGGAGGTCTGGCTGGACCGCTTTGCGCGAGGCCTTGTGCAGGATGCCGGTGGATGCGTGCTTGCGGTCGACGCTCCGTATCGGGTGGGGATGGACGTGCGTTACTTCCGCGAAGTGGCGGACGAGCCACGTATTCCGTTCGAGGCGCAGCTCCTGTTTGCCGATGCGGACCTGGTGGTGGCGGACAAGCCGCACTTCCTGCCGGTGATGCCGGCCGGGCGTTTTGTGGCAGAGACCTTGCTGGCCCGGTTGCAGGCGCAGCTCGACAATCCGGCACTGTCGCCCTTGCACCGCATCGACCGCGAGACGGCGGGGCTGGTGCTGTTTTCTGCACGCGCCGACACGCGTGCGGCGTACCAGGCGTTGTTCCGGCAACGCGACATCGAAAAAACCTACGTGGCGATTGCGCCGCCATTGCCGTCCTTGTCGATGCCACATGTGCACCGCTCGCGTCTGGTCGCGGGTGAACCGTTCTTCCGGATGTGCGAAACCGATGGCGCCCCGAATAGCGAAACCCGCATCGACGTGCTCGAACGCGGCGCGCACGCGTGGCGCTACGCTTTGCAGCCGGTGACCGGCCGCAAGCATCAATTGCGCGTGCACATGGCAGCGCTGGGGGCGCCCATTGCCAATGACAGTCTGTATCCATCGCTACGCACGCAAGCACCGGATGACTTCAGCCGGCCGTTGCAGTTGCTGGCCAGGTCCCTGCGCTTCGTCGATCCGATCGACAGCCGGGCTCGTGCGTTTGAAACCAGGTTCACGCTGTCGCTTGACGCCCGTGATCCGCCCTCGGTTGATGCAGCAGCGTAAGGGTGAGGTAGTTCGGCCTGCGCTGGCCAACGGCCACCGTTGGGCGTGATGCGAACGCCCTTGTTTTTTGCTATCCGTTTCTCGAGCTGGCCTGTGGCGGGCCTGTCTCACGTTCTCTGATGGACGGGCCGGGGTAACGCATCGCGGCCGCCGAGGGGACAACGCATGTCGAGCATCACTACCTCGATTCGCTGGTGGCAGCGGATCTTCCAGTGCACGGGCGCATTGCTGCTCATGACCATGACCTTGGGGTGCGCGGGGCTGTCGGAGCGAAGCGAGTCTCCCTCGCCCATATATGCCCCGTCACCTCCGCCTCCCCCTCCGCCTCCGCCTCCGCCACCCCCTCCGCCGCCAGCCGTGGTAATGGCCATGCCGATGCGTGAGGTCAGCTTCCCGTGGCCGCCGCCCAAGCCGACA
Organism: Lysobacterales bacterium; assembly: GCA_038235795.1. Taxonomy (GTDB): domain Bacteria; phylum Pseudomonadota; class Gammaproteobacteria; order Xanthomonadales; family Xanthomonadaceae; genus Thermomonas. The sequence continues at coordinate 6,246 of JBBSTP010000085.1, forward strand.
TCGCGTGCGCCGCTGGCGCGCAACCTGCTGGCCAAAGGGTCCGCGACGCTGGGACTTGTGGCCACGCACCTGGAGCAATCACTGGCCAAGGTCGGCTACGCGGAATACAGCTACTACAACGTTCCTGGCGGCTTCGCGCTCGCCACGCGGATGGAGCAGATCAGTCCTGACGGCAAGCCCAAAGGCGACCCGATGCGCTGGTCGACAGCGCTGCCGCGCACGTCGGTGTTTTCGCTGGGCGACTACGTGCGTGCGCTATTCACTGCGCCACAAGGCGACTACCGCGTGATCGTGTTCATCGTGACCACGCAGTCGTTCGCCACCAGCAATGACGAAGCGAGCCGCGATGATGCGCAGGACTGGGTGATGGGGGGTATGGACCAGTTGCCTTCGCACCTGCAGGCCCAGCCATTCTCGCGCGACATGTCCGGCAGCGCGCTGGTCTACCAGTTCCGCAAGATCGGCCATGACGATCCAGCCGTGGCGAATCCTGACGATGCCGTCCCGGCGCGCCAGCAGCTCAGCCGCAGCGGCATCACCGCCGCGCTGCAACAGTGAGGCGTGCATGACCCTGACCCGATCAAAATGGCTGTTGGCCGGCGTATGGTTCACCGGCGCGGGACTGGTCTTCGTGGTCCTGGTGGTGCAGAGCCTGGCCGGCCACTACGGCTCGCGCAGCAACGATGCGTGGGGCTGGTACCTGCCGACGGTAATGCCGACGCTATCGCTGATCATCGGCGCGCTGGTAAGTGACTTCCGCAGTGGCGCTGCCGCAGCGGGCGACCCGGCCTTGCCGGTGAATGCGCAAGGCCTGTTGTGGCTAAGCCTGGCCTTTTCGGTCTTCTACCTGACCCTCGTTGCGGTGTCAGTGCTGGCTCAACCGTTCCTACCCAACATGTCGCCGCTGGAGCTGATGCAGCGCTCCAACCTGTGGCTTGGTCCGCTGCAGGGATTGACTATCGGCGCGCTGGCGGCGTTCTTCCGCAAGGGCTGAGCGGGTACCGGTGCATGCCCATGCGCTTCCACGGCAGTTGGCAAGAAAATGGGCGTCGTGGTCTTGCGTGGCGCTACTTGGCACCGGATTCCGGCGTGCAGGCTGCGTGACCGCTCGACCGTCTCTTCGCGTGCCAGACAGCTTCGCCCGGCTAGGGTGCAGGCACACCACACTAGGAACGCCGCCATGTCTGCCGATACCAAGACCCCGCTGGACCATGTCACTGCCACGCTCAACCAGCTCAAGGAAATGCGCCACTACTCGAAGAATTACGTGGAGCAGCTCACCGCGCAATGGCTGTTGTTCGACGGCGAGCTGAAGAAGCTCAAGGTCGCCGCCAAGATCGAGGACCTGATGACCCGCCAGGCGGAGTTCTACGACGCGCTGGAGGCGGAAATCGGCGAACTGGAAGATCTGGTGGTGAGCCTGCAGCCAGCGGTCGAAGAAACGCCGAACTGATTTCGTTGGCGCCTGCATAGCCCTCAGGGTCCAGGGCGGCGTGGTTCGCGCTTGCGGCTGGACGGCTCCTCGATGACTCCGGATGCACGTGGCCTCCATGGCATTCGCCGATTGTTTAAAGTCCCGTTTGCATCATTATGGGGCACATCCAACTGCCGTCATCGCAAGGAACCGCACATGCATCCCTATCGAAATTTCCTGACCATGATCCTGGTGTCATCGGTGCTGATGTTCGGCCTGATGTACCTCAACACCTATCAGCTCGACCATGTGTGGTTCAGCCAGACGCGCATGTTCATGACCTTCATCATGGCCGGGTCGATGGCGCTGGTCATGCTGTTCTTCATGCGCCACATGTACAAGAACCGGCAAAAGAACCTGAGTATCGTGGTCGGCAGTCTCGCGCTGATGGCGCTGGGCCTGGTGCTGGTGCGGACGCAAGCCACGGTTGGCGACGTGGCCTGGATGAAAGCAATGATCCCGCACCATTCCATCGCGATCCTGACCAGCGAACGCGCACGGATCGAAGATCCACGGGTCCGCAAACTGGCTGACGGCATCATCGAGACTCAGCGGCGCGAAATCGCGGAGATGGAGACGCTGATCGCCGATCTGCGAGCGGGGCCGCACAACTCCAACGAATGACCCCGGCGATGCCCGGGGTGACTTCGATGGCCG
>JBBSTP010000086.1:0-8241 GCA_038235795.1 Lysobacterales bacterium
CGCATCATCGATGCCACCACCTTGTCGCCGATCACCAGGCAGCGGATGTCCTCGGCATTGGCTTCCTTGACGAATTCCTGCACCAGGATATTCGTGTTCACGCCGCCGAATGCCTGGATGATGCTCTCGGCCGCCTTGGTGGTTTCGCCGAGCACCACGCCGATTCCCTGGGTGCCCTCGAGCAGCTTGATGACCACCGGCGCGCCGCCAATGATGTTGAGGATGTGTTCGGCGTTGGAGGTCTTGTGGGCGAACACGGTGACCGGCAGGCCGATGCCCTCGCGCGACAGCAACTGCAGGCTGCGCAGCTTGTCGCGCGAGCGCGAGATGCCGACTGATTCGTTGACCGAGTACACGCCCATCATCTCGAACTGGCGCACCACCGCGGTGCCGAAGAAGGTCACCGAGGCGCCGATGCGCGGGATGACCGCGTCATAACCAGTGAGCTTGCGGCCGTTGTAGTGGATCGCCGGACGATGTGAAGCCACGTCGATGTAGCAGCGGATGTGGTTGATCGCCTCGATCTCGTGGCCGCGCGCGCTGGCGGCTTCGATCAGTCGCATGTGCGAATACAGCTCGGCGTTGCGGCAGAGCAGGGCAATCTTCATCTGTCGTTTCCTGTGTGGTTGCGCAACGCCGGGTCAGGCTGCGAAACCTGGAATGAGCGGTTGGGATCGACCAGGAACCGCCGCCGCATGGCCTCCCGGCCGATCAGCAGGCGGAAGCCCATCTGGTCGCGATCGGCCAGGCTCAGATCCATGGCAAAACGGATGTCGCCGATGCGTGATTCGGCGCGGATGACATAGCGCAACTGCTGGTGGCCATTGGAACTGGTGATCAGGCGCTGACCGAGCAGCGGGGCGTGGCATTGGATCTCCGGATGCGCGTGCCGTTGCACCGGGTGGATCGAAAAGGAGATCCATGGTGTCCCATCACGTTCATAGGGCTCGACCTGATAGGCATGCAGGGCCGATGTCCGAGCGCCGGTATCCAGCTTGGCCTTGATCGGTTGCGGAAGCAGGTCCGGCAAGTGGACCCACTCACGCCATCCAATCACGGTGCGCGGTGTTGGCGTGCGCTTGCGTTTGACGGTGGTCTTGACGAGTTCGCACCCGCGGTGGCGTCGCTCCAAGTTAGGCTATCGCCCGCCGCAAAAGCAACTGCTGTCCGCTGGCTTGGCATCGCATGGCGTGGCATCGCTTGGGCGCTTCGGGCGACAATGGCCGCCCGCCATCGCCCCATCCCATCCCGACCCGTCATGCCCAAGAAAATCGTTACACGCCGTTCCGCCATCCACGGCAATGGCATGTTCGCCGTCGCTGAGATCCGCAAGGGCGAGCGCCTGATCGAATACAAGGGCCGCCGCCGTACCCACGAAGACGTGGACGCTGGCGACAGCGGCGACGTCGACAGCGGCCACACCTTCCTGTTCACCCTCAACGACGACTGGGTGATCGATGCCAACTTCGAAGGCAACGACGCACGCTGGATCAACCACAGTTGCGCGCCCAACAGCGAGGCGGTGCTGGAAGAGAACGAGGACGATCCGAAAGCATCCCGCGTATTCATCGAAGCGATCCGCGCGATCAAACCGGGCCAGGAACTGACCTACGACTACGGCATCACCCTGGCCGAGCGCCACACGCCACGGTTGAAGAAGATCTGGGCGTGCCGATGCGGCGCCAAGGCTTGCACCGGGACCATGTTGCGGTCCAAACGCTGATCGCGGCGGGCGGATTCGACATCGGAGGCTGCGTCAGGATTCCGTTGGCGGAATGACCCGGGATTCGATTGGGTCCGGTGTTGGCGCGGGCATCGTGGGCATGGTGTCGGGTGGCGGAATCGCGATGTCGCCATTGCTGTCGATGGCGGGTGGGTCGACCGGCGGGTTCGGATCGAACGGACTGCCATCGCCGTTGTCGACGCCCGTGATTTCGTCGTCCGCCGGCGGCCGCGGCAATGACGCGGGTTGCGCCGATGGCGCGCCGGGGTTGGGCATGCCGGTGACCGAGCCGCTGGCCGCATCGGGCTTCGGCAGGTTCTCTTCGCCGCGTTGCGCGCCGTTGGACGCGGTCTTGTCGCCACCGCAGGCCGCGAGCAGGAGACAGGTGCACAGGAGTGCAAGAGGATGTCGTTGCATGGTCAATCCAGCTTGAGGGTGATCACGCCGCTGTCGATATCGACGCGGTCGATCCGGCGCGAGGCGAGGCGGCCGAAGGTGTTGTCATCCAACTGGTACACGGGCTCCTCGCGCGCGTAGTCGAGCAACCAGTTGTTGAGCATCGTGCGCGTGCTGCCGTTGATCGTCCCGCCCAGCGCGGCGACATCGACGTTGACAATCTCCGGGTTGTCCAGGTGCAGGCCGCGCGTAGCGGCATCAAAGCGCAGGCCACTTTCAACCGCGAAATGCCCGGATGGGTTTCGACTGCTGCCACCCATGCCGCCCACGCCGATGTCGAACTCCAGTTGCAGGCGGCCGCCGCCGGGAAGGGTGAGCCGGGGGTTTAGCAGGCTGATCGCGACCAGCCCGCCGAGCTTTTTGTAGTCACGCGGAAACTTGCGGTCCAACTGGGCCTGCAACTGCGGGGCGGTGAAGCTGATGTCGCGGCCAAGCAGCACCGCGCTACCCATGCTGGAACAGGCGGCCAGCAGCGTGGCGCAGACGAGGACGAATACAACGGTGAGGCGACGCATGGCGACATCCTGCATGGGGTTCACGCACCTTAGCGTTTCGCGGTGAATTCGGGGTTATCAGTCCTCTTCATGGTGCGGCTTGTAGGCTTCCACGAGTCTCTGCTGGACCAGGGCCGTGACCGGTTCGTAATGACTGAAATCCAGTGCGTAGCGACCACGACCGGCGGTCACGGACTTCAGTTCCGCGGCATAGCCTTCCAGTTCCGACAACGGCACTTGAGCCTTGATCACGATCTCGCCGCCGCGCGCCGAATCGGTGCCGTTGATGCGCGCGCGCTTGGAGGACAATCCGCTGCTGATGTCGCCCATGTGCTGTTCGGGCGCGGTGACTTCCAAGTGGGTGATCGGCTCCAGCACCTGCGGCCGCGCCTTGCCGACCGCATCCAGGAACGCCCTCTTGCCGGCTGCGACAAACGCGATCTCCTTGGAATCCACCGGGTGGTGCTTGCCGTCGTAAACAGTCACCCGCACGTCCTGGATCGGATAGCCGGCTACTGCGCCGGTTGAAAGCACCTGGCGTACGCCTTTCTCCACCGCCGGCAGGAACTGGCCGGGAATCGTCCCGCCCTTGACCTCGTCGACGAATTCGAAGCCGACGCCGCGGGGCAATGGCTCGATGCGCAGGAACACCTCGCCGAACTGGCCGGCACCGCCGGTCTGCTTCTTGTGGCGATAATGGCCATCGGCCTTGGTCGCCACGGTCTCGCGATAGGCGATGCGTGGCGGGTGGGTGGTCACGTCGACACCGTACCTGCCCGTCAGCCGTTGCAGCATCACCCGCAGGTGCAGGTCGGACAGTCCGCGAACCACGGTTTCATTGGTCTCGACGTTGTGCTCGACGGTGAACGCGGGATCTTCCTCGCTCAGCTTGTGCAGGGCAATGGCGAGTTTCTGTTCCTGGCCCTTGTGCGCGGCGTCCACCGCCAGCCCGAACATCGGGTTCGGGAATGCCATCGGCGCCAGGTGGATCTGGTCTTCGTCGTGGCTGTCGTGCAGCACCGCATCGAAATGCAGCTCGTCGATCTTTGCGACGGCTGCGATGTCGCCGGGGATAGCCTGCGCGACCTCGACGTGTTCCTTGCCCTTGAGCTTGAACAGGTGCGCAACCTTGAACGGCTTCTTGCCGTCGTCGACGAAGAGTTGCGTCTCTTTCCTCACCGTGCCCTGGTAGACCCGGAAGATGCCGAGCTTGCCGACGAAGGGGTCATTGGTGATCTTGAACACGTCGGCGATGACATGTGCATCCGGATCCGGCGTTGCGGTGAGCGCCTGCGCATTGGCGCCCACGCCTTTCACGAATGGCGGCGGATTGGCTTCGCCCGGATGCGGGAACAGGGTCTCGGCCACGTCCAGCAGTTCGCGCACGCCGGCGCCGCTGCGCGCGGACACGAAACACACAGGAACCAGATGGCCTTCGCGCAGGCACTGCTCGAAGGCGTCATGCAATTCCTGGCCCTGCAGGCCGGCTTCACCAAGATCCAGGTAATGATCCATCACGGTTTCGTTGATCTCGACCACCTGGTCGATGATCTTCTGGTGCCAGTCGGCGACCGGGCCCAGGTCGCTGTGGCGGGTGGACTGGGTGAAGCAGTTGACGACGCGCTTGCCGCCCTCGGCGGGCAGGTTGAGTGGCAACACTTCGGTCCCGAACGCGTCGCGCAGGTTGTCGAGCAGCGCGCCGAGCCGTGCGCCCGGGTGGTCGATCTTGTTGACCACCAGCACCCGGCACAGCTTGCGTGCTTTGGCGTGCTCCATCATGCGCACGGTGCCGTGGTCGATGCCGTGGTCGGCATCCACGACGACTGCAACGGTTTCAACCGCGGCGAGTGCGGACAGGGTCGGGCCGCGAAAATCCGGATAACCGGGCGTGTCGATCAGGTTGATGTGTATGCCTTGGTGATCGATGCTGGCGATCGCGGCATCGATCGAATGGCCGCGGTCTTTTTCGATTGGATCGAAATCCGAAACCGTGCTGCCGCGTTCGATGCTGCCTGCCGTCTGGATTGCGCCGCCGGCATGCAGCAGGGCTTCGAACAGCGTGGTCTTGCCGGCGCCGGGGTGGCCCGCGAGGGCCACATTGCGGATCTGCTGTGTGCTGTAGGACATGAGCCCGTAACTCCTCTGAACGTGGAGGATGCTTCCTGAGATCGGGCGTCATGGCTGTCCACGCTTCGCGCCGAAGCGACAGCGCTCGGCGGGCGGTCATGGCGGAGATCGACGATAGCGTGCGCGTCGCCGCCGCGTCCCGTTGCAGTGCAACAAAACCACCGCCGAGCCAGAGCATGGCCAACCATGTCGGCCTTGTAGCGCGTAGCCGAATTGCCGAAGCATCATGCTGGCGGCATAGTGTGACTTCACGTCCGACGAGCCACGCCATGACCTTGTCCAGCACCATCCTAAGTGGTTGTATCTCCGCCGTGTTTTGCGCCGGGAGCCTGCTGGCGCCCGCAAACGCCGCCGACGTGCAACTGTTCACCGCGAAACGGATCCACACATCTGATCCGCAGCATCCAACCGCCACTGCCATGGCGTGGGACTTCTCCGGGCGCCTGCTCGCAGTTGGAGATGCGAAGACGCTGGCCGGCCGATATCCGGATGCCCAGCGCATCGACGCCGGCGACGTGACCGTGATTCCCGGACTGATCGACGCCCATGGCCACGTCATGGGTCTTGGCTTGGCGCTGATGCAGGCCGACCTCGTCGGCGCCGCCAGCAAGGCCGAGGTGATGACACGGCTACGCAAGTTCGAAAAAACACTTGCGCCGGGCGATTGGCTGTTCGGTCGCGGCTGGGATCAGAACGACTGGCCGGAGACCGCATTTCCAACTGCAGCCGACCTGGATGCTGCGTTCCCTGATCGGCCGGTCTGGCTGGCGCGCGTGGATGGCCATGCGGGCTGGGCCAACACCGCGGCACTGCGCGCACTGGGCGCATCGCCTGCAGGCAAGATGATGCTCGAAAGCGGCAAGGCCGATGGCGGAAAAGTCATTGTTGGTGCCGACGGCAAGCCCAGCGGCATCCTGGTCGACGGTGCGATGGGACCCATGTCGGCGGTGCTGCCGGAAATGGACGCCGCGCATTACGAGCAAGCCCTCGGTCGGGCGTTGGCCCTCTTGGCCAGCGATGGCCTGACCGGCGTGCATGACATGGGCGTATCGCGCGAGGAGCTGGCGCTTTACAAGCGATTTGCCGATAGCGGTCGCCTGACCTTGCGCATCGATGCCTATGCCAATGGGAATGCGGAGGCTCTGGCCGACCTGTGCAAGGGCGGTCTGTACCGGCATGCCGGCGGCCGCCTCGAAATGCATGGTGTGAAGTTGTATATCGATGGCGCACTCGGAAGCCGTGGTGCCGCGTTGCTGGCCGATTACAGCGACGACCCCGGCAACCGCGGCCTGCTGGTCACCGCGCCGGATGCGTTTGAAGCCGCGGTGCGCAAGGCCAAGGGCTGCGGCGTGCAGGTCGCCACGCATGCCATCGGTGATCGCGGCAACCGGCTGGTGCTGGATACCTATGAGCGCGTGCTCGGCGACGAGGCGAAAACCGACCACCGTTGGCGGGTCGAGCATGCGCAGATCCTGTCGCCGGAGGATCTCGGCAGGTTCGCGAAACTCGGCGTGATCGCGTCGATGCAGCCAACCCATGCCACATCCGACATGCCTTGGGCACATGAGCGTTTGGGTGAGGCGCGGCTGGTTGGTGCTTATGCCTGGCGCGACCTGCTCAACAGTGGCGCGCACCTGGCTTTGGGTTCGGACTTCCCGGTGGAGTCGGCAGATCCTCGCCTGGGCCTGTATGCCGCGGTGACGCGCCAGGATCGCGACGGCCATCCGCCCGGGGGTTGGTTCCCCGGCCAGCGCATGACCGCCGCCGAAGCCTTGCGTGGGTTCACTGCCGAAGCCGCGTGGGCCGGGTTTGATGAAGCCCGGCTGGGCCGCCTCGCGCCGGGACTGCGGGCGGATTTCGTGGTGCTGGCTTCCGACCCGCTGACCGTTGCGGATTCGCAACTCGATGATCTGGAGATCCGTTCCACCTGGGTCGATGGCAAACCGGTGTACGGGGCAAACGGACCTGCAGGCGCGGCTGAAGGGCGCGCGAAGGAACTGTCGGCACGCTAAACGGAATTCGCGGACTCGCCAGTATTCAGCTTCACGTTACGGAGCTGCATGCATGGTTGGCATCACGCCAGACAATTCATTCCCCTGGCGACGGAGATCATCATGAAGCACCTTTCCGCCGCCCTACTCGCCATCGGCCTGGTTTCAAGCAGCGCTGCCTTCGCGCAGTCGACCTACTACCCGTCCAACGGCTACCAGAACAACGGCAGCTACAACGACCGGTATGACAATACCTATCGTGGCAACGGGGCCTCCCAGCAGGGTGAAGCCTATTACGACTACGCCCGGGTGATCCGGGTGGATCCGGTGGTTGGGAATTATCGAGGTACAGCTGCATACGGAAACCAGCGCTGTTATGAAACGCAGAGTGCCGGTGGTTATCAACGCGATGATTACAACCGCAATGACGGTTACTACGGCAATGACCCCTATGGGCGTTCGTCGTCGTACGGCGGCGGCTCTACGGGGCGCAATGTGGCGACCGTGGTCGGCGGCATTGCCGGTGCGGTGCTGGGCAGCAAGATCGGTGGCGGTACCGGCTCCTACGCGGCGACTGCCATCGGCTCAATGGTAGGTGGCATGGCCGGCCGCCAGGTCTACGAACAGACCCAGCGCAATCGCGACACGCCTCGCGGTGTCGTTCGCGTCTGCGATCCGGAACCCGTGGGCCGGGATGGCTACGGGTATAGCAACGCCAATGACGGCCGGGCCAACGCCTATGACGTGACCTATGAATACAGCGGTCGCCGTTACACACGGCGCATGGACCACCACCCTGGCGACCGTGTGCGGGTGCGGGTGGATGTGTCGCCGCAATAACACGTGATTTGTCTCGCGCGATGAATGACGCGATGTTTGAATTGAAGGGGCTACAAGGCCCCTTCGGTGTTTTCGCGCCGGGTGCCTGGTGATCAATCCGGCCAATCCAGTTCGCCCTCGACCACTGCCACCGCGCGACCACCCGACCACACATCGCCGGCGGTATCGACCTGCAGTTCGATGATCGCATCGAAACCGACCTCACGACCTTGGCTGACCCGGTAAAACCCGTCTGCGCTCGGCAGTGCGTCCTGGTCGGCCAGCCATGCGGCGAGGGTGGCATTGGCCGCGCCGGAAGCGGCATCCTCGAACGGCGCCGGCGCGCCGACAAAGGCACGCACCGCGAAGTAGTGCACGGGATTGTCGCTGCGCGCGAACACGAACAAGCCCATGCTGTCGGTGGCTTCGGCCAGCGTGGAAATCGCATTCCAGTCCGGCTTGGCCGCGCGCAGGTCGGCTTCAGTGGCCAGTTCCGCCAGCCACCAGCGGCGGCCGCCATCCATCAGCACCGGCGGTAACGCACCCAGCGGCAGGCCAGCCAGCGCATCGCGCAGGCGCGGGTCGTCCGGCGCGGCGACTTCCTGCACCCGCGCGCGCGGGGTGCGCACCG
>JBBSTP010000087.1:0-8149 GCA_038235795.1 Lysobacterales bacterium
CTCTTTTGCGATGGATTCGGCGAGCGCGGCGACGCGCTGCACCTTGTCGGCCACGCTGCCCAGCTTGGCTTGGTAGGTCACGCTCGCAAGGCCTTCACCCATCGCTTCAAGACCCTGCTTCAGGTCTTCCTCGAAGAAGAACCGCGCATCGGCGAAACGCGGACGGATGACGCGCTCGTAACCCTTGCGGATCTGATCCGGGTCCTTCGACTCGATGTTGGCAATGCCGATGAAGTACTCGCTCAGCTTGCCGTTTTCGTCCAGCACCGGGAAGAATTTCTGGTTGGTTTCCATGGTGGTGACCAGCGCTTCGGTCGGCACCGCCAGGAAGTCGCGCTCGAACGCGCAGGTCACCGCGACCGGCCATTCATTGAGGCAGTTCACCTGTTCCAGATTGTCGGTATCGATGCGCGCACTGCCGCCCGTGGCGCGTGCAGCAGCTTCGACTTCGGCAACGATGCGGGCGCGACGCTCAACTGGATCGACGATGACATGCGCGGACGTCAACGCGTCGACGTAGTCGTTCGGCGTTTCGATCGCGACATCGCCGGCGTGATGGAAGCGATGCCCGCGGCTGTTGCGGCCGGCGCGGATGCCGAGTGCCCGCAGCGCAATGACTTCATCGCCGAACAAGGCCACCAGCCAGTGCAGCGGACGCGCGAAGCCATAGTCGTGATCGCCCCAGCGCATCGGCTTGGGAATCGGCATCCCGGCCAGCGCCTCGTCCAGCACTGCCTGTAGCAGGTCGGCGGTTTTCGCGCCGAGCGTCACTGCGCGATGCACGAAGCGTTCGCCCTTGGCGTCGCTGGTCTTCTCCAGTGCATCCCATGCAACCCCGGCCTTGGCGGCGAAACCTTCCAGCGCGCGCGTCGGCGCACCATTCGCGTCCAGTGCGATATTGAGATAGGGACCCAGTACTTCGCTGCGTTGCTCTGGCTGTTCGCTCGCCACGCCCGGCAGCAGCACTGCCAGCCGACGCGGGCTGTACAGCGGATTGGCATCGCCACGCTCGATGGCGACGCCGCGTTTTTCCAGCGCGCCAATCACGCCGTCGAAGAACGCCTGGGCCAAACCGGGCAGGGCCTTGACCGGCAGTTCTTCGGTGCCCAGTTCGATCAGCAGCGGTTGCATGTTCATGCCGCGGCCTCCTGCGACATCACGCCGACTTTTCTCAGCCCCGGAAAACCGAGCTTCTCGCGCTGTGCGAAATACGCCTCGGCGACCGCCTGCGACAGCTTGCGCACGCGCAGGATGTAGCGCTGGCGTTCGGTCACCGAGATCGCGCGACGTGCATCGAGCAAATTGAAGCTGTGCGATGCCTTGCACACCTGGTCATACGCCGGCAGTGGCAGGCCGAATTCGATCAGCCTGAAGGCCTCGGCTTCGCAGGCATCGAAGCGATGCAACAGTTCCTCGACATTGGCGTGCTCGAAGTTGTAGGCGGACTGTTCGACTTCGTTCTGGTGGAAGACATCGCGATAGGTCACAGGCGTTCCGTTGGGGCCGTGGGTCCAGACGATGTCGAACACGTTGTCCACATTCTGCAGGTACATGCACAGGCGCTCGAGGCCGTAGGTGATCTCGCCGAGCACCGGTCGGCATTCCATCCCGCCGGCCTGCTGGAAATAAGTGAACTGGGTGACTTCCATGCCGTTGAGCCAGACTTCCCAGCCTAGGCCCCAGGCGCCGAGCGTTGGCGATTCCCAGTTGTCCTCGACCAGGCGCAGGTCGTGGACGAGTGGATCAATCCCGAGCTGCTTCAACGACTCGAAATACAACTCGACGATGTTGTCCGGCGACGGCTTCATCGCCACCTGGTACTGGTAGTAGTGCTGCAGGCGGTTCGGGTTTTTGCCATAGCGACCATCGGTCGGCCGGCGGCAGGGCTGCACGTAGGCGGCGTTCCATGGCTCCGGGCCGAGCGCGCGCAGGAACGTGGCTGGATGGAACGTGCCTGCGCCAACCTCCAGGTCCAGCGGCTGAATCAGCACACAGCCTTGCGCGGCCCAATAAGCGTTCAGGCGCTGGATCAGCTCCTGGAACGTAATACCTTCGAAAAGAGCGACAGTGGCCATGGGGTCGTCATTTGCGGCTAGCCCGCTAGTATATGTGGCCCAACCGAGAGCCCCGAATGCGCGCCCCCTTCCTGATCCTGCAGACCGGCCGGCCGGTCGCCTCGATGCGTCGCTATGGCAGCTTCGCCCACTGGATCCGCGTGGCCGCCGGGCTTGGCGGCGATGATGTGGTGGTGGTCGATGTACAGGATGGCGAGCCGCTACCAAGCCTAGAGGGCTTCGCCGGCGTCATCGTCACCGGCTCCGGAGCGATGGTCACCGAGCGCCTGGCATGGAGCGAGGCCAGCGGCGCGTGGCTGCGTGATGCCGCGCATGCCGGACTGCCGCTGCTGGGCATCTGCTATGGCCACCAGCTGATCGCGCACGCCCTGGGTGGCCAGGTCGGCGACAACCCGACTGGCCGCGAGATGGGCACGGTCGACATCGCGTTGCAGCCAGATGCCGGCGACGATGCGCTGTTCGCCGGACTGCCGTCGAGGTTCCCGGTGCAGGCCACCCACCTGCAGACAGTGCTGGCGATGCCGGAGGGCGCCACTCTGCTGGCAACCTCGAGCCAGGACGCCGCGTGCGCGTTCCGTTGGGGTGAGCGGGTGTGGGGCGTGCAGTTCCATCCAGAGTTCAGCACCACTCACATGCGCGGGTACATCCGGGCGCGGCGTGAGGCGCTGGCCCGTGAAGGCTTTGATGCGGTGGCGATGGAACGGGCAGTGCGGGCGACGCCGCTGGCGCGCAGGTTGCTGCGGAGGTTCGTGCGGATCGTCGGAAGTGCGCAGAAAACCGGCCCGGCATGAGTATGCTGTGCACCTGGTTGGGGATGATCCTCGGGGAACTGGAATGACGACACGTGCGGTAGGGCCTGGCAGGGGTTGGGGCTGGCTGAAGCAGGCGATCAACCTGGGGCGCAACAACCCGAAGGCCGTGTTTGGCGCAACCGCGCTGATGGCGGTCGTGGCATTGATTCCCAGCGTGTTGCAGGTGGTCCTGCAACTGGTGTTCAAGGAAAGTCCGGGCGTGATCATGGCCGTCGTGGCGGTGATGACCTTCGTTTCGCTGGTGGTCACGTCGCTGATGATCGGAGGCCTGCTGCGGGTGATTCACGCGGCCGAGAATGGCCAGCCCACGCATGCCACCGCGGTTTTTGATCCCTTCGGGGAGCCCCAACTCCGAGGCCGGCTGATCGGCTTCGGCGTCTTGATGATGTCGATCTACGTGGGCGTATTCGTGCTGGTGGTCAGCCTGTTCGGCCAGGACTTCATGCGCTGGTACTGGGAACTGATCACCTCTGCGCAGGCGATGCAGGCCAGTGGCGGGGCGGCCCAGCCACCGGACCTGGCCAACATGCCGCAAGGGCTTGGCCGGATCATGGCGATTGGCTCATTGTTTGGACTGTTCATGGGCGGCATCTATGCGATTGGCTTTGGCCAGGTCGCGGTGGGCGGCCGCAGCATCGGTGAAGCGTTCATGGATGGGGCCCGTGGCACCATCAAGAACGTGCTGCCGATCGTGGTGCTGGCTGTGCTATCGGTCGTGGCGGTGCTGGTGTTGACGGTGGGCGTGGTGCTGGTGGTCGGCATCATTACCCTGGCGGTCGGCGCGATCAGCAAGCTCCTGGCCGCGGCGCTCGTGGTACCGATCTATTTCGGGATGATCCTGCTCATCTACGTGGTGATGTTCGGCGTCATGTACTTCATGTGGCGCGATATCTGCATGGACGTACCGCTTCCGCTGCCGCGCGACGACCAACTCGAAGTCTGACTCCGGACCGCGGCCGGCTTGGGCGGATCAAATCCCGCCCAGCACGCCTTGCATCGCTGCGCTCATCGCGGTTTGCAGTCGGACGAAGAGCCACAGGAAGGCCGCCAGCGCAGCGGCCCCCTGAAATATCAGCCATCCCCATGCCCACGGCGGCAGTCCTTTGCCAGCGTGCGTGCCCAGCACCCGGGTGTCACTGATCCGGTCGTGCAGGGCGAGGTGCCGGGGCGGCAGCGCCGCCATTGCATGGCCGATGTTCAAGCTGAGCCAGGACAGCGACGACGCCAGGTAGCGCTGCAACGCATGGCCGGTCTTCAGGCCGCGTCCGCCGACATCGGTGACCACCAGGCCCAGTGCGCGCTTGCCGGGCGTGGCCTGCCAGCGCGACGATTCGAAACCCACTGACCACAGCAAGACCAGCAAGGCGTACAGCAGCAGCGGCGTCAGCAGCATTTCGCCCAAGGCACCTTGCAACTGGTTGACGGCGGCGGCCAGCGCCGGATCGGAGAGCCACGCCTGGGCGGTCAGCAGGGTCGGTTGCGGATCAGTCAACAGGCTTCCCATGAGTCGTGGCAGGACCTGCTGGATGGCAGCGATCGCCGCGCCGGCGTTGGCCGCGGCGTACCGTACGTGCGCGCCTCCGAGCAGTGCCACCAACGGGATCAGGCAGGCCGCGTCCAGCGACCAAGCGACGTAGCGCTGCAGCACGCTTGCCGGTTTCTGTGGCTCCGATGCCAACTCAGTCGTGGGCGCTTGCATCCGCCGCCGCCCGCGGGGTTACCAAGGTGGCGGCGATGATGCCCGCCTCGTACAGCAGGCACATCGGGATCGCCAGCATCAGCTGCGAGATCACGTCGGGCGGGGTCAGCACCGCGGCGACCACGAAAACACCCACCACCGCGTAGCCGCGTCCCTCGCGCAGTTGCGCCGGGGTGACCCAGCCGAGCAACGCCAGGATCACCAACGCCACCGGTAGCTCGAACGACAGCCCGAAGGCGAGGAATAGCACCAGCACGAAATCGAGATAGGCGCTGATGTCGGTCATCATCGCCACCCCGGTCGGGGTGACCTTGGCGAGGAAGCCGAACACCATCGGCAGCACCAGGAAAAACGCGAACGCGCAGCCGGCGTAGAACAGCGCCAGCGCCGAGCCCAGCAGCGGCAACGCGAGTTTCCTTTCGCGGCGATACAGGCCTGGGGCTACGAAGGCCCAGACCTGGTACAGCAGCCACGGCATCGAGATCAGCAAGGCAACGAAGAACGCCAGCTTCATCGGCGCGAAAAAGGGCGACGCGACTTGCGTGGCGATCAGCTGGCCGCCCTTGGGCAACTTGTCCAGCAGCGGCTGCGCCAGCAGGGCATAGAGTTTGTTGGCGAACGGCAGCAGCGCCGCCAGCACCAGCAACAGGCCGACGATCGCGCGCAGCAGGCGCGAGCGCAGCTCCAGCAGGTGCGCGATCAAGGGCCGCTCGGCAGGGGCGCCGGCATCACTGGCCATGCGTGTCCTGCTTTTCGCCAGCATCATGTTCAGCGGGCTCAATCGCCGGCGCACGTACTTCGACGACCGTGTCCGACACCGCGCTGCGCATCCGGGCATCGGTGGCACGCAAGTGCGCTTCGGTTTCACGCATGACCTGCCGGCCATCGGCCAGGCCGCGGCGCAGTTCCTCACTGGCCAGTTCGTGTTCAAGCTCGCTCTTCACCGAGTACCACTGCGCACGCGCGCGGCGCACCCACAGGCCGATGAAGCGGGCGGCCTTTGGCAGGCGCTCGGGTCCGAGCACCACCAGCGCCACCAGGCCGACGAGCAGCAATTCGCCGAAGGAGAAATCAAACATCGTTCATCATCCGTCTCGCCCGTCCCGCCCGCGAAGGATCAGCGGGCGACGTCGTCGCGGTCGCGGTTGCGCTGCTCGGTGCTGGTGTCGGCGCTTTCGGTTTTCTCCCCGATGCGCGCGGCCGGCTTGTCGTCATCGCCGTGCATGCCTTTCTTGAACTCGTCGACCGCCTTGCCGAGGTCGCGGGCACCGCCGGTGAGGCGCTTGGTGCCGAACACCAGCACGACGATCACCAGCACGATCAGCCAGTGCCAGATGCTGAAACTGCCCATGGATGCACCTTTACGAGAGTGGGGAACCCGATTCTAGCGCCTGCGCGCTCACGGACTGGTGTTGCGTGCGCCAGGCGTAGGCGGCAACGGCGTGGTCGTGGCCGGATTGTAGTTGTCGATCGGCTGCACGCTGGTGCCGGGCGCGGGCGGCGCGCTGTTGAGGGGCTCCGCATTGGACTCCTTGCGCGCGCGACTCTGGCGGGCACCCGCAGTGGCTTCCTCCAGCGTGTCGCGGAAATTCACGATGGCTGGCGATGCCGGTTGCGTGGCGCGCCCCTCGAAGACCATGCGCGGGGTCACGCCCTCGCCGTAGGCGCTGCTGTTGGCGCCATTGTCGATCGACAGCACCGCGCCATCCAGGGCGACACCCGCGAACAGCCCGCGCGCGCGCGACCAGGACCAGATTTCGGCCTTGAACTCGCCATCGGTGGCAGCTGCGACATTGCGCCCAACCGGACCGGCCGCCACGCCGGCATCTGCGCCCAGGGTGAACTTGCCATTGACCACCGATTCCAGTCCGAGGTCGCTGCGGAAGACCAGGATCACGTCCGCCGACTGCACCCCGGCCTGGAATCCGAAACTCGCGCCGGCGAGCTTCACGAACACCGGATTGGACCAGGTGCCGTCGGCGGTCTTCACCGACATCAGCCCAAGTCCGCGGCGGCCGCCCAGGAAGAACCCGGCCTTGATGGTGTTGGGCACCACCACAATGCCGCGCGCATCATCCAGCAGGCGATCGGGGATGCCGGATTCGGGAATCGACTGGATCTGCCGGACCACGCGCACGGCGTCCTGGGCGCGGACATCCTCGCGAGCACCGGCAATCGCGGCGGTGGCCGCCAGCAGGCCGGCAAGGGCAAAGGTGAGGCGGCGTGGGGCGAGGCGCATGGAGTTCTCCGGCGGAAGGGTGACGCCACATGCTGGCGCCGTCGGCATGAATCCATCATAAGCCGCGCCCGAGCCGCGACCGCGCGGACCGCATTGGATGCACGCCCCTCGCAACCATATCGGCCGTGCTATCGCCGCCGCTCCGGCGCTGCCATCCTATGTTGATGACTGAGCACGACACCTCTCGACACGCCCCCTCCGCCAGGACACTGGTCCTGGTCAACCTGGGAACGCCAGCGGCGCCTACCGCGCGCGCCGTGCGCCGTTACCTGGCGCAGTTCCTGCACGACCATCGCGTCATCCAGCTGAGCCGCTGGCTGTGGTGCCCGCTACTGCATTTCGTGATCCTGCCGTTGCGCAGCCCGAAGGTCGCCCTGAAATATGCGGCCGTGTGGCTGCCGGATGGCTCGCCGCTCGCGGTGCACACCGCCGCGCTGGCCAAGGCCGTGCAGGCACGCTTGCCCGGGTGGGACGTGACTCACGCGATGCGTTACGGACAGCCGTCTTTGGCATCGGCACTGGCACGCCTGAAAAGCGAAGGCGTGCGCGATGTACGGGTGCTGCCGCTGTATCCCCAGTATTCGACCACCACGACCGCGGCGGTCGCCGATGTCATCGACGTGCATGGCAAGGGGCTGGATGTGGCGATGCTGGCCGAGTATCACCGCGACCCCGGTTGGGCACACGCGGTAGCCGATTCGATCCGCGCGCATTGGACTGCCAACGCCCGCGGCGAGCGGCTGCTGCTGTCATTCCACGGTATCCCGCAGCGGCTGGTCGACGCCGGTGATCCGTATGCGGCGCAGTGCGAGGCCAGCACGCAGGCGATTGCCGAGGCGCTCGGCATCGCGCGCAGCGAGATCATGCTGACCTTCCAGTCGCGCTTCGGCCGCGAGCAATGGTTGCAGCCCTATACGCAGGCCACGCTGGAACAGCTCGGCCGCGATGGCGTGCATGCGGTCGACGTGGTCTGTCCGGGATTTGCGGTCGATTGCCTGGAGACGCTGGAAGAAATCACGATTGAAAATGCCAAATTCTTTCGCGATGCCGGCGGCCAGGTGTTGCGCTATATCCCGTGCCTGAACGCCGGCGATGCACATGCCGATGCACTTGTCGCATTGGCGACCCGTGACGAGGGCTGGAAGTGATCAAGCCGATGCGCGAGTTCCACGTCGATATCCCCATGGGCCGCATCGCCGGCCTGCGCAATGAAGGCGACGGCCCGCGCGTGCTGGCCCTGCATGGCTGGCTGGACAACGCCGCGAGCTTCATTCCATTGGCCCAGCATCTGCACGGCATCGACCTGGTCGCGATCGACCAGCCC